>CAZBFW010000370.1:0-4871 GCA_964491135.1 uncultured Phycisphaeraceae bacterium
GATGCGGCGTGTTCCCGCGCGCCACGGACTTGGGTTTGTCAGATCACGATCGGCTTGCCAAGCTTGCGCCGTACCGGCGCGAACTGGGCCGCGTGCATCAACTCGTGCAGACCGATGAGGTTGAACATTACGCCGATGGTCGGCGCGTAGCTGCGCATCGCCTCTGGCGAGGCTTTATCCAGGTCTGCATCCGGAATCGACTCCAGGGCCGCCAGCGTGGCCGCCCGCTGGCGGGACAACCAGGTGAGGTACTGCTCTTTCTTGTGGAACCTGGCCGGGTCGTTGCTGCGGCAGGTTTCCGGCGTGTACGACTCTGCGAAGCCGTCCGGCAGGTTCGGCATCAGGTACCCTGCCTCACTGGCCATCTGGTTCTCTGAAGCAATGAGATGCCCGAGCTGCCAGGCCGTATGGTTCGCCTCCGGGGTGGAGCGAACCATCAGATCCGCATCCGTCAGGTCGCTGACGTAGGCGGTCAGAACCTGGTGCCCCATGTCGATCGTGTTCCTGATCACGTCTTTGGGTGTCATGGCACTTCTCTCCGTAAACACGCCTGCACTCGCGCGGAGGCAGACCACACGTCCTCAAGACTCTCGCGTATAGGTGACTTCCATGCACTTTTGTTCCTTGCCGTCGGGACCGGTCTGGTACATCTCCATAACGCACTTGTCTTTGGACACTTCACGCGTGACGCTGCGCATCTTTGTCGGCCCCGTGATCGGGTCATCCGTCTGGCCCGTCATCGTCAGCGTCTTGGTCGCCTCGTCGTAGGTCCCCTCCATTTGGGTTATGCCGGTGGACATGCTGTCGATCCAGACGGAGACGTGCTTCTTCTTGATGTTGTCGTACCCCATCAACTGCATGCCCTCGAAGGGCATCTCTGTGCTCAGGCAGCGGTAATGCTCCTTCAGGTACCGTCCGTCGAAGACCAGCTCCATCGTGCTGGCGCCCGGGCTGACCGTAGGTTCGCCCGGTCCCATCCACATCTTCATCTCGGTCTTCCATTTGCCGACGGCCTCCTTGAATCGTTCATGGTGCGGTCCGGGCGCGTTGAGTTCCGCCCATTGCGCCATGATGTCCTTTGCACTCGGCGTCGCCGGCTTGTCCTTCTCCTCCGTCAGCGTTTGGGCGGTGGCCAGCGCGGCCGCACCCAACAGCGCCATCAGCACGCACTTCATCACAGTCTTTCCCATGTCAAGAATCTCCTTCTTCCGACCCGATTCTCGGTATGCCTGCGGCGGCGCGCCATGCACCGCCGTCACGGTTGAACACCATACCCGAATCCGGAGGTTCGGTCAATGTTTGGTTCACAAGTTTTCCCGCTGCAATGGTTCAAGCGGATACAACCGCATTGAGCGCAACAGGTTACGAACGCGGCCCACTGCCACGTCCGGCCCGCCGTGGCCCGATTCCGGGGGGCTTGGCAGGCTCCCGACGTCGCCGCGGCGCCGCCCGTGTCCTTGCCCTCCGCAGTCGGCACGGCTGAGAGTTCTGGTTATAGTCCCGGTGCAATCCGATCGGGACTCGACAAGGCGGGCGCCGGGGCGATGTGTGTTGTGCGCAATCAGGAGGCGATCCGGGTGTTTGAGGAACTGCTTGGAATCGTAGCCGTTGTTCTGTTCGCCGGTCTCTGCTCTGTCATCTTCCGGAAGGCGGGCTACTCGGGACTGCTTGGAATTCTGATGGTGGTCCCGATTGCCAATCTCATCTGGTTCATCGCGTTTACATTCCTGGAATGGCCGGTTCATCGCGAAGCGGCCCGCCTTCGCCTGGCGCTGGGCCAGGGCAGCGAAGCGGACGCAACCAGCGTGCTGGGCCAGGCCGTTCGGCTGGAGCAACGCGGAGACTGGAATGAGGCCATCGCCCTCTGCGAACTGGTGGCCGAACGGATGGAGGGTCAACCCGATGCCGATGACGCGCGCCGGGTCAAGGAGAGCATTCAGCAGAGGCAGCGGCTGGGCGGGTCGTAGGCAACGGCGAGAAGAAGCCACACCCGCGCGTATCACGCATGCCTTGGCCCGCCCCGGGAGCATGTGCCTTGACGCGAACAGGTTGGGCGACATACTGATTCTGTGACAAACGCCTTCGGATCCCCGTAACAGAGAATGTGAGGACACTCATGCGTACCGCCCGGCCTTGCATCAAGGTGATGGTCGTGTCGTGTGCCGTGTGCCTCAGCGTCGTTCTCTTGCGGCCGGCCGCCGCGCAGACCTGCACGACCCCTACGAACGGCATGGTCATTGCGCAGGACACCGCGCTGTGCGCCGGCACGTATCACCTGCCCGACGGCATCTCCATCGGGGCTGCCGGCGTTACGCTGGACGGCGGAGGAGCCGAGCTGGTCGGCGACAACGCGGGCACCGGTCTGACCGCCAACGCCCGTGCCGGCCTGACCGTGCGCAACCTGAACGTTCGCGGCTACGACTACGGCATGCGATTCTCCAACTGCGACGACCTGACCGTCGAATCGTGCACGGTCCGCCAGACGAAGGAGCTATCCGAAGGCGACGTCTTCCTCGACGTGTTCGACGGCCCCACCGGCAGCTACGGGTACGCCGTCTGGTTGCGCTATTGTGACGGAGCCACTATCCGCAATAACGACGTTCGCGACCAGCAGAACGGCATCGGCCTGTTTGACTGCTCGCAGGCCCAGGTCGAGGGGAACGACGCTTCCGACAACACCGGCTGGGGCATCACCCTGTACAACACGTCTGATTCCACGGTGGAAGACAACGTCGCCGACGACTGCACCCGGCTGTACGGCGACTGGAGCGGGGCCGACGCCGCTGCCCTGCTGATGATCGCCGGCTCCAGTCGAAACCGCATTCTCAACAATCAGTTCCGCCGGGGTGGAGACGGCGTGTTCCTCAAGGGCTCACGAGAGAACGTCGACCCCCGTCCGTGCAACGACAACCACTTCTCCGGCAATGACTGTTCGGACAGCCCCAACAACGGATTCGAGGCCACCTTCAGCAGCGGAAACGTGTTTGAGGACAACACGGCCGACCGCTGCAACTTCGGCTGGTGGCTGGGATACTCCTGGAACAGCGAAGTCCGCAACAACCAGGCCCGCGACAACCGCACGGCCGCCGCAGCCATCGAGCACGGCTACGACAACGTGATCAGTGACAACATCTTCCGCGGCAACGACGTGGGCATCTGGCTGTGGACAGACGACGACCCTTCGCTCATTGAGGCATTTCCGAACAATGATGATTCCCACGGGTACATCGTCGAGGGGAACACGCTGGAAGACAACAGATACGGGCTGTACTGCGGCGCCGAGGTGGCGGATCGGCCGGACCTGGCCTCCTTTGACTACACGGTCGCCGGCAACACGTTTCGCGCCAACGAGACCGGCCTGAAGTTCGTCCGGACGCGGTCGTCGATCATTCAGGGCAACGTGTTCGAGGACAACTCGACGGCCGGCGTGCACCTGCAGGACTGCGACAGCAACACGCTGTACAACAACCGGTTCGACAACAGCACGAACGCCCTGGACGACGGCGCCAACACCTGGAGCGTCGCGCCCGCCGACGGCATCAACATCGTCGGGGGCGGGATGATCGGGGGGAACTACTGGTCCAACTACACCGGTCAGGACACCGATGGCGACGGGCTCGGCGACACCGGCCTGCCGTTCACCGATGGCGGACACATCGCGTCAGGCGGCGATCAGGCCCCGCTGATTGCCTCCGAGGACAACACCGACAACGCCAACGCGAACGCGAACGACAACGCCAATGACAACACGGGCGACGGCGACTCGGGTGTCCCCCGCATCCTTATCGAGGGTCCGGACGAGGTGGGCGCGGGAGAGAGCGTGCAATACACCGCCCGCCTTGAGCACGCCGACGGTTCCACCGTCACCCCCGGCACGGGCGTCGCTTGGCAGGTGCTGGACGCAAGCATGCCCATTGAGGACAACGTCACGTCCTATGCCGCCACGATCAGTTCCGCCGGCCTGCTGACAGCCCGTTCTGACCTGACCGAAACGACGCAGGTGAACGTTTGTGCGACGTACACCGCCGGCGGTCTGACGATTCGAGGTTCGATCCCCGTCACCCTGGGCGCAGGCACCCGAACCACTGGGGGCACTTCGGGCGGTGGCCGGCGTACCGGGTCTTGCGGGGCCGGGATGATTCTGCCCCTGCTCGGCTGCGCGCTGGCAATGGCCATCGCCTCCGCCTCCCGAAAGCGCGATCGGTAACCTGGCGTCCCGGTCCCCTGGCCGGTTCTCCGAACGGCCCGGCCTCCCCAGCGCTCGGTTCGTCTGCCACAGCGCGGGCTGCACCCGCAACCCAAGGGACGAAGGGACGGAGGGACGAAGGTGGATAGATCCTGCGTCGGCGCGGGCGGGGTTACTTGCGCGGGACGCTGAGAATTCGCAGGTTTGTAGTACGAAGGCCGAGAGTGCAGAGAACGAGGGCGATATCCGGATGAAATCTGGGCAAGAAGCAGAGCTTTATGCCCACCCAGACTCAGGGCCCCAAAAAGACGTGCCGCATGGGTGGCTTCGGGCGTGCAAGCAGGTGGCATAGCCTGACTGGCGTGCGCGAACGCCCGATGCGGCAGCGGCCAAATGTACAATCTTGCACGGCTCCTATTGCGAGACACCTGTCGCGATCTTAGGGTTTTCCATGCCCGAGGCGGCGGATCCGCATCTGCAGAGCGCGGTCCGTTGGCAGCCGGAGAGCGCAGGCTGCATATCCCCCGGGGCATTCCACGTGGCAGCGCGGTCAACGTGCCAAGGAGAACAACCATGCATCCCCTCACCGTCTGCGGAGCACTGCTCCTGCTCGTCATTCCGACTTGTCGGATCCCCATGGTCAGATCGGAAGAGCACACGTCTGAACTCCAGTCACCGCTCATTA
>CAZBFW010000371.1:0-4859 GCA_964491135.1 uncultured Phycisphaeraceae bacterium
ACGAGCAGTTCAAGCACCAATACCTGCTGCCGTCACCGGGGGAGGACAAGGAGTTCCCGCGCGGCGAGCCCGTCCGCCCGGCCGGCGTGCCGGCGAGCGAGTGACGCCGCGGCGTGCGCCGATGGACGCTGGCTTGAGCATTCGAAATTGCGCATGGCGCATTCCGTCCCGGTTGCAGCGGCTTCCCTGCATTCCTCATTCGACATCTTTCACTCGTCATTTGCTCCCGGCGCGGACGGTGCGCGGGACCCTGTGGCAGGAACATGGCGGGGGGTGCCGGCCACCTGCAGAGCGGGGCGCAGCCCTGCGCCGAGGAGCCCGTGGATCGTCGCGTACCCAGAGGAACCTGCTTGCCTCGGGGGGGGCACAAGAACGGGCCGCTGCCCCCGTGTTCGGGTGCGGTTAGGATGTGGCAAGAATGACCTTTCGCGAGACTGCGGGCGGCGCCCTGCATGAGTGGAGATTGAAGTGCAGTGAGGCCGAGCGCGATTCGTTCTTCCTGTGCGGAAAGGGAAGCTCAATGCGCGAGCAACATCCGTCGGATTCGCAGGGCCGGATCGTTGTTTTTGGTGCTCGGCAGATTCGTCGCGTCTGGCAGGACGACCAGTGGTATTTCTCCGTCGTGGACATCGTGGCCGCACTGACGGACAGCCCCGACCCGCGGGATTACTGGTATCGGATGAAACGGAGGGAGATGGAGTCCTCCGGGGTCCAGTTGTCGACGTTCTGTCGACAACTGAAGCTAACCTCTTCTGACGGCAAGAGTTACAAAACAGAGGCGGTCAACACAGAAGGCGCGTTCCGCATCATCCAATCCATCCCCAGCCCCAAGGCGGAACCGTTCAAGCGTTTCCTCGCGAAGGTCGGCTACGAGCGCGTGCAGGAGATCGAGAACCCCGAGCTCGCCCAGCAGCGCATGAGGGAGATATACAGTTAGAAGGGCTACCCCGCCGACTAGATCGAGAAGCGCGTCCGCCGCATCGCCGTGCGCGACGAACTCACCGACGAATGGAAGACCCGCGGAATCCGGGAACAGCGAGACTTCGCCGTCCTCACGGCGGAGATATCGAAAGCCACGTTCGGCCTGACTCCGACGGAGTACAAGCAACTCAAGGGCCTCAAACGCGAGAATCTGCGCGACCACATGACTGATCTGGAGCTGATCTTCACGATGCTCGGCGAAGCGGCCACAACGGAGATCGCCCGAAACACCGACGCCCAGGGATTCGATCGCAACCGCACGGCTGCGCACGAGGGCGGCACCGTCGCGGGTGACGCCCGGCGGCAGCTCGAGGCCAAGTCCGGCCGGAAAGTCGTCACGCGGCGCAACTACCTTACGCAGAAACCCCGGCGGGCGTTGCCCCCGCCGGCCGAGAGCGGGTGAAGCCTCGGCGGGCGTCGGCCTGCGATGGCGACGATCCTGGTTGATTGATCCCGGTTCCGAGGGCCCGGTGTTTCATTCGACGGGCGCGGGTTGGCGTTGGTCTGGGCATGCACCTGCCGATGTACATCAACGCCCCCGTTCAGGGCGGGCCGGGGCGTCGGTGACTGGCAATGCAGCTCGAGCCCGCGTGATCGGGCTATCCGATTTCCGTTTCACCCAGTTCCGGTTTCGCGCGTCGGCAGTCGAGATAGACGAAGATGCACAGGGCGAGGAAGAGGATCAGGCCGAGCCAGTTCTGCGTGCGGGCCAGATGCTCCGCGTTGGTTCCGCCATCGATCATGCGCCCGCTGAAATCCAGGAAGGGCATGATCTTCTCGCCGATCACGAGGTCATCGATGGCGCTGGTGAAGTTGACGAGCACCTCCATGATGGCGCCGCCGGCGATCAGGCCCGATGCGAGCAGAATCCCCTTGTTGGCCCGCGCCTTGGACAACTTCTCGTCCTTCGTGCTCTTCTTGACGAGCGTGGACACGAACGCGCCGATCAGGATCGGCGTGTTGATGTACATCGGCAGGTACATGCCCAGCCCGAAGGCCAGCGGCGAGATGCCCAGAAGCTGCACGGTGAACGCGATCATCACGCCGACGCCGTACAGCAGCCACGGCACCTCGCCGGTGCCCAGGAAGCTCTCCAGCGCGCTGGCCATCATGTTGGCCTGCGGGGCGTCCAGCTTGCCGGCGCCCACGTAACCCGGCTTGACGGCGAGAATCATGATGGTGCCGCAGACGAATATCGCGGAGACCAGTGAGCCGGCGATGGCGTTCCAGGTGATGCGCTTCGGGCTGGCGCCCAGCCAGTAGGCCATCTTGAAGTTCGTGATCAGGCCGCCCGCCATGGAGAGCCCGGTGCACACGACGCCGCCGACGAGCAGGACCGCCAACATGCCCTCATTGCCCTTCTCCAGCCCGCTCCACATCATCAGTACGGCCGTGATGATGATGGTGGTGACCGTCATGCCGGAGATCGGCGTGACGGAGATCATGGCGATGGCCCAGGCGGACACGGTGGTGAACAGGAACGTGATCACCAGTGCCAGCACGACCGACACCAGCGTGAGCCACATCGGATTGGCCATGTTCTTGAAAACGACCATGCGGAAGAAGACCGTCATGATGACGACCACCACGATACCCAGGAGGAACATGACGCCGTAGCTGATGTCCTCGTCGGTGCGGTCGCTGCTTGCGGCGGCCGTTCGGCTGAAGAGGCTGCCCAGGGCCTTGCGCAGGGCGGTCACGATGACGCCTCCCATGCGGAGGATCGACAGCAGGCCGGCCGTGAAGATGGCCCCGATGCCGATGTTCTTGGGGATCTGGCCGAAGATCTCATCGACGCCGGCCCCACGTGCAAACACGGCAATGCCGGCCCGGTCAGGTTCGGCCCGCAATTCGTAGGTCTGCTGCTTGTCCTCCAGTTCCCATGCCTGCCCTGCTTCCGCCACAGAGATGCCCACGGCAGCCTTTTGGAATGGGTGGTTCGAGTCCGCGAAGGCGGCGCCCAGCTCGCCACGGATTCGCTCCTTCTCTTCCAGCATGCCATCCAGCGGCACGGCGAATTCGCCCGCGAGCGTGAACACCGGGTCTTCCTTCCCGACCTGCTTCACGACAATCTCATTCTGGGCGGCCGTGAGCACGAATGTATGTCGATTGCTCTGGATTTCCCACACTTGCCCCAGGGCACGTGCGCCGTATTCCGTGTCGTCGTCGGCAAGTGTGATGTTCTGATCCGCAAAAGCAGCCTTGATCCGTGTTCGGGCGGACGCCACCGATTCCGGCAGGGCGACCTCCCCGTCCTTTGCGGCGCTCCCGGCGAGCTCCACAAACCTGTCCAACCGGCCTGTGATTCCAGTCGGCAGTGTGAAACGGGGCGTCTCCTCCGCGACGCCTTTGTGCGCCGTGCATGCGGGGTTCAGCGTCTGCAACTGTTCGAGGTTGAGCGTGGCCAGCAGCGGGATAATGGCGAAGCACGAGAGGAACGAGCCGGCGCAGATGATCGAGGCGTAGCGCGGCCCGATGATGAAACCCAGGCCCAGGTAGTAGGCGCCGGCACCCATCGAGAAGACGGCCTTGACCTTCGTCGTCAGCGTGGCGAACACGCCGGACGCGCCGAAGGCCAGCGTCTCCACGGACTCTTTCCCGACCGCCTCCAGCTTGGCCATGCCCGTGGTGAACTTGTCGCTGAACAGCTTCAGGGCCGTCGCGGCGAAGGTGTACAACGCCGACAGGATGAACGAGTAGATCAGAATCCAGGCCTGCGTGGTGCTGCCCGAAGCGCCAGTGACGAGGATCTCGTTCGTCGCGGTGGCCTCGGGGAACGGCAGCTTGCCGTGCATCTCCTTGACGAAGTACCGCCGGAACGGAATCAGGAACAGGGCTCCGAGAATGGCACCCAGGAACGGCACCAGCGCGATCTGGAGGAAGAGGGAGGTGGGGCTCATATCCAGGTTCGCGTTGAGTTGCAGCACGTAGATCGCGGGCATCGTGAAGCACGTGCCGCCGGCCACGTAGCCCGACGTGGTGCTGATCGACAGGATGTACACGTTCTCAAGGATGGAGCTGCCTCGCCGACCCCACTTGAGCAGCAGGCCCGACATGCCCACCGCCAGAATGGAGATAGGGATGGCCGTCTCTATGCCCTGGCCGGCCTTGAGCGCCAGGAAGGTGGCGGCCACCGAGAAGATGATGTTCATGAGCAGGCCGAAGCCCATCGCCCGGAACGTCAGCTCCGGCACGGTGACATTCGGCGGGACCATGGGAACGAACGACTCACCCGGCTTGAGTTCGCGATAGGCGTTTTCCGGGAACTTGAACTGCTGCGGTTGGTTGGCCATTGCGCTTTTCCTCGTCACACGTTCTGATTTCGGACTTGAGCGTTGCCCCGCCGCCGGACCGCGCGCCGCCGGCCGGTGGGGCGAACCATCGGCGGGTAGCCTACCATCCGCGGCAGGCGGCGAAAAGAGGCCGGCGTACGCATTGCGGCCGGGGGCCGGGCGGAGGCTGTCGAGGCAATGCGCGGTGGGAAGATCCGTCGCCAAAAGGCACACGAGACGTGCCCGACCGCCTCACTTCAAACGCGCGCAAGGGTCTGCGTCAGACGGCATACCGCCCCCAGGTCCGAGAGCCCCGTCCACCGGGCCGGCGCTCTCTGCGGGGCCTATGCCGCCAGGGCCAGTGTCCAGGCGAACGCAAGAATCGTCAGCACGCAAAGCCCCAGCAGGAATTGGACTCTCGCGGAAAGCATCACGCGGTCACCCAGCACTCCGTAGATCGCGCCGAGTGCCGTGCCCGAAAGAAACCCGGCCACGTGGGCGAGAACGTCAGTTCGCGCCCCGCCGGTTCCGAGGTAGCCCAGCAGGACGACGCCGCCAACCAAGATCGGAAGAGCGTCGTGTAGGGAAAGAGTGTAGGATAGGGTG
>CAZBFW010000372.1:0-4851 GCA_964491135.1 uncultured Phycisphaeraceae bacterium
GCCTGCACGGCCAGGCACGGCACGTTCAGTTCGCGACGAAGAGTCTCCACGGAGTCGGGATTCGTGCGGTAGTGCAGGGCCAATGAGGCGCCCTCTGCCGCAAGCGCGCGGGCGATGGCCTGCCCGATTCCGCCGGACGCTCCTGTCACCAGCACGCATTGATCCTTCAAGCCCGCATCCATTGGAAACCTCTCGCATCTGCACTGGCAAACCACTGGCCGGATCTGCCCGAGATCTGGCACTTCGCCCCGTGAACGTAGCGCCACCCGCGGGTCCCGATGTAGCATCTGCCGCGGGCCATGGTACGTATTATGTCACGCGGACGTCGTATGGGAACCGACTCGCCGGATGCAGGCCCCTTCTGCCGAAAAGGGCCTCTCCACACGCGGCTCAACCGATCCCCGAGATCCCACCCGGCGGGCGGAACTCAAAAAACCCTCCGGCGCAGCCCATTCGCACGCCTGGATCACGTGTCCGTCCCAATGATCTCGTCCTGGAAAGCTGCCCGCGACGGCAAGCACCTGCCTGCGCGACTCGATACCGGTTGACGCGATTCCAGATGGAACCGACGATAGGCGTGTGTCCAGGCCGGTCCGACGCCGTGCAGGGGGCGGGGCCGGCCGGAAGCTGGCGCCGTTGTCTACGACGAGAGCGGGAAACAGCACTGTAGGTGTCCCTGGGAAAACAGGAGGATTGTCATGTTGATCGAGAGGCATGCTCAAGCGGCCGTCCGGCTGCTGGTTGTCGTGATTCTGGCGGCGGTGCTGGGCGGCCGGGCGGCTGCGCCGGCATCGGCCGGGGAGGTGGACGACTGGGCGAAGGGAGCAGACAAGACGCTGCGCAGCGCGGAGCGGTTGATGTTCAACGGCAAGAACGACGAGGCCGCCGAGCAGCTTAAGGCGGCGGACGCCCTGTTGAAGAAGATCGAGACCGCGGACGCCGAGCACAAGGACCTCAAGACCCTGCGGGGCAAATACGAGAAGCTGGAGAAAGACCTGGCCCGGCGGATGGGTACAGGCGAGTCCGGCTCGACGCCCGCTGCTGCCGACAAGCCGACAGGCGAGAAAGCGGCCGCCCTGCCTCGCTTGGCGCGCGAGGCGATGAGGGACTTCCAGAAGATCAAGAGCAGCATCGACCATGCGTACAGCATGATCGAAACTTCAAAAACCACGGAGCTTTCCAAGCCGGTGGAAGCTCACTTTGCCGACATCGAGAAGCAGATTCCCGCGTTGGAGGAGGCCCTGAAGAAAGTGCGTGAGGCCGCGGCGAAGGAGAGCGTGACCTCGCATCCGGACCTGGACGAGGCCCAGACGTACATCGACGCCCAGCCGGATCGGCTCTCAAAAGTCAAGACCGATATGGCCGCGTTCCAAAAGGACAAGGCCGCCAAGGAAGCGGAGGAGAAGGCGAAGACCGAACAGAAGGCCGGCGGGGTCACCGACGCGGCCCAGGCCCAGGAGGACTGGAAGGCCCTGGCGGCCCTTTGCGAGGAGTACCAGTCCACCTTCCAGTCGGAATCCGACGTGAAGAAGAAGGGGGCGGTTATCCGCAAGGCCTGGGACGACTGGAAGAAGCGGTTCGAACCCGTGCGAAGCCGGTTCCGCGAGCGTTACGGCGACAACAACATGAAGGTATACGACGCGTTCGAAAACGTGCCCAAGCCGGAAGGCGTACAAATGGAAGCGGCCCTGGCCGCCAACCTGGCGTACAGCATCGACTTCGCCGAAGGCGAGCGGCGGATCGCGGGGTGGGCGGAAGGCTGGGCCAAGGACGCCCTGCGCGTATCCAACAGCATTCCCGTCGATAACAAGGAGAAGCTGGAGCTGAAGTATCTTCGCGCGGAAGATGCCGTGAAGTACTACAAGCTGGCCCAACTCTGGAACCCGGAGGGCAAGTACGACGAAGCGATCCAGAAGGCGGAGGCGGCCGCGGCCGAGGCCCTGCCTCTGTGGAAAGAGGTGCTGAAGGAGCTGGTCTGGCCCGGCCACAACAAGGACTACGCCGGCCCGGGCAAGCCCGACGAAATCGCAGCGGCCGCCCTGGAGTTCCTGAAAGAGCATCCGGACTGGACCGCCCCGGAATATGACGATGAGCACGTGCCGTACGCCGCATGCGTGGACGGCAAGGACTGGGAGATCTGGAAGCGGGCTCCGCTTACCCAGGAGCCGACGCAATACTGCCTGGGCGTACTGGTTGCCTTCGAGGGCAAGGCGGACCCGGAACTCGTGTACGTCTACCACATGGTGTTCTACACGGCCGAGGCCGCGGGCGTGAAGCCCGGCCTGCCCATCAAGTACGGCAGCTCCAAGCAGTACGCCAGCTTCCGCATGTTGAAGGATAACGTGCCGAAGCCGGAGTGAGTCGAGCGACCACCTGGACAAGTGTTCGCAGCAGAGGCCGGGGGTGAATCCCCCCGGCCTCCGCCGCGCGCGGGCCGTTCGCAGGCACTCGCGGCGATCACTTCGAAGGCACGCCCGGCTTTACAGCGCTTCGCAGGAGACGTAGGCTGCCCTTGGCGCACGGTTCGGACATGTCAGGATTGCGTCGGAAGGAAGACAACGCCGATCGTTTGAAGGTGATGTTCATGTACCGGCAAATCCACAAAGTGTTTCTGAAGGGCTTGGCCGTTGTCGCTCCATTGCTGATCACATGCTACGTGATCTACTGGCTCGCATCGACGCTTGAGTCGTTGTTGGGTCGGGGCGTGAAGCTTGTGCTACCCGACAAGTACTACGTACCGGGCGTGGGCCTGGCCATCGGGATAGCGCTGATCTTTGCGATCGGCCTGTTGTTTCAGACCTGGATCGTCAAGTGGATCTGGCATCGTGCGGAGCGGCTTCTGGATCGCATCCCACTCGTCAAGACCATCTACGGCGCGGTCCGCGATCTGACGGACTTCATGAACCGCGGCGCATCGGAGGACGCAAAGCGCGTGGTGCTGGTCACGATGCCGGGCAGCGAGATGAAACTCATGGGGTTCGTCACGCGGGACGACTTCCGCGACGTGCCGGATGCACTGGGCACGGAGGAGACCGTCGCCGTGTACCTGCCCATGAGCTACCAGCTCGGCGGCTTCACGGTCATGATTCCGCAGGCCAACGTGGAACCAATCGACATGGACATGGAGCAGGCCATGCGGTTCGCGCTGACGGGCGGGATGGTGGGAAAACGGTGAGTCCGCCGGCTCAGGCCCGGCCTGAGCTTGACAGGGCCTGCCTGGACCGGTAAACGCGCTCACTTGCTCGCGAGGCTGGGGGGGAGGGTCGGTCATCGTCGTTTGCGCCAATTGGGCCCGTAACCTTCTGTCCGGAAAGGACTTTCTGTGAGTGAACCCCTGGGGAGCTTCTGTCTCGTTCTTCACGGGCACCTGCCGTACGTGCTGCACCACGGCTATTGGCCGCACGGCGAGGACTGGCTCTACGAAGCTGCCGCCGAGACCTACCTGCCCATCCTGGACATGATCAGCGAAGTCCACCAGCTGGGTGGCCGGCCGGCCGTTACGGTAGGCCTGACGCCGGTTTTGCTGGAGCAGATGGCGCACGATCGGTTCAAGCAGTGCTTCCATGAGTACCTGGAAGAGCGAATCGCCCGTGCAGACCACGATCGGAAGGAATTCGAATCGCGCAACGAGTTGCACTTCGCCTACCTGGCAAAGCGTTGGGGCGAATGGTACGCCAGAACCGCCGACCAGTTTGAGAGCATGAAGCGGGACATCCCCTCCGCGTTCGGCCGCTGGGCCAGGGAAGGGATCATCGAGATACTTACGGGGTACGCCACGCACGGATATACGCCGTTGCTGTTGGAGGATTCCTGCGTACGGGCCCAGATTCGGGCGGGCATCGCCTCCACCCGGCGGATTCTCGGCATCGAACCCACGGGATTGTGGCTGCCGGAGTGTGCGTATCGACCGGCGGGCCGGTGGTACCCGGCCGTCGATTTCGGCGGTCCGCGGGATCGGTTGGCCGTCGAGCAGATGCTGGCGGACGAGGGAATCACGCACTTCTTCATTGAGGACCCGCTGGTCCCGACGAACATCGGCGACGAGAAGGCCGGGCTGTTCTACGACCAGCTCTCCGACGACCGCAAACGGTTCATTCACGAATGCGGCGACTGGCGGCCCACCGTCGGCCCGGTCGGATTGCGCAGCCCGTCCAACGGCGCGGTGCTCGCCGCGTACGCCCGCTGCCGCGAGGTGTGCGAGCAGGTGTGGTCCGGGTGGATCGGATACCCCGGCACCGGCGTCTACCTGGAGTTCCACAAAAAGTACGGCGAACGACGGGGATTGCGCTACTGGAAGGTGACCCACGCCCAGTCGGGGCTCGGAGAGAAAGACCCCTACTACCCGGACGACGTGCCGGGCGTGATCCACCAGCAGGCGAGTCACTTCACGAATTTGATCCGGCAGACGCTGCGGGACCACCGCAACCGGTACGGCCGGCCGGGCGTGGTGATCGCAAGCTTCGACGCGGAGCTGTTCGGACACTGGTGGTTCGAGGGCCCGCGGTTCCTGCGGGACCTGCTGCTGAACCTGCACCACGACCCGGAGGTTCATGTTTCGACCGTGCACGACGAGCTCACGCGCCGGCCTCCGGAGCGGTTCCACCGGCTGCCGGAGTTTTCCTGGGGTGAGGGCAGCGACAACCGGGTCTGGATCAACGACCGGACGCGCTGGATGTGGGAGGTCGAGTACCGGGCGGAGGCAAAGTTCGGACGGAACACGTACCACCTGCCCTGGCAGAAGGACAAGCAGATTCGCGACCTGCTGGAGCGGGCGGCGCGGGAACTGCTGTTGCTCCAGGCGTCCGACTGGCCGTTCGTGGTGGCCCGCGGACAGGCGGTGGACTACGGCAT
>CAZBFW010000373.1:0-4829 GCA_964491135.1 uncultured Phycisphaeraceae bacterium
CGTCGAGCATCCCGCCGGAGTCGCCGCCACCCAGCATGTGCGTGGCCAGCGAATCGATACCCAATGTCGCCCGCGTGCTCGCGTCGGTCCCCAGCTGGAACGTTGCTCCACCCCGGTTGTGGTCGATGGTGAAGCTCACCGTACCCGTGCCGTTCGCCAGGTTCAGGTTCGTTGCGTCCATGCTGAAGCCGAAGCTGATGCCCGCGGAGTTGTAGTACACGTCCAGCCCGTCCGTCGTCACGGACTGCCCGTTGATCAGGACCGTACCGTCCTGGCCATACGTGCGCTCGTGATGCGTGATCGTGTTGCCGCCGGCCGTGGAGCCGCCCTCCAGCACGTTGACGCCCACGAACTCCTTCGAGCCGTAGCCCGTCGAGGCCAGTGAAAGCTGCTCCGCAGCCACGGAGGCCGAAACGCCCGTGTGGATCTTCACCGCGTTGATCGCGGCCTGGACCTCGCTCGCCGTCGAGCCGGAGGCAATCTCGATCACCTTGGTGCCCAGAGAGCCCGTGATCTCGAGCTTCATGTTGCCGTTCAGCGTATCGCTGCCGGTGAAGTCGCCCCAGGAGCCTGTCGAGGCCACCTCGGCGGCCACCTTCACGGCCACGTTGATCTGGGTGTCGGTTGTCTGCGTGCCGCGCGAGTAGATGCGCAGGCCGTCAACCTTCGTCCGGTCCACGGTGTCGGTCAGGGCAATGGCCTGCGACCCGTCGAGCAGTCGCTTGCCGTTGAAGTTCGTGGTGTTCACGATCCGGTCGATGGACGCCAGGGCCTGGTCGATCTGGGCCTGGTTCGCGGCCTTCTCGCCCGCGGACAGGCCGGCATCGCTGGCCGACGCCATCACCAGAGTCTCGATCTCGCCCAGCAGCGAGGAAATTTCGTTGATCGAGTTGTCCGCCACGGCCAGCATCGCATTCGAACGCTGGTTGTTGTCAATCGCGGCGGTGACCGCCGTCAGCTCGGTTTCGAGCGACTTCATGGCGATCAACCCGGCCGGATTGTCGGCGCCTCTGTTGATCTTGTAACCGGTAGAAAGCTGGGTGAGGGTGTTGGATTGTTTCGCGGAGGTGGAGTTGACGATGTTGAGCAGGCTCATTGCGTTTGTGTTTGTGACTGTCAGACCCATGGATGGTTCCTTTCTTGGCGGCGATTGGGTTTAGGGAAACAGTGGACAACCCAACGCTACGATATAAAAACCACCCCGCAAACCGGGCCTGCCCGCAATCCGCAAATTGCCGCTCACGCCTCGCCCGACGCGACTGTCTCGGACCTTCGCCCGCTCCCCAGCGTCCGCTTTCCATGGCGGCCGCCGATTGCCGGTGACAAGGTATTGACACTACGTTCGCCGACGCCCCGCCGGCCCCATTAGCGGACCGCGGCGCCGGGCGAAGACGGCCCGGAACGCGGGCGGCCGCCACCCGGGGCCGGATAACGCGGGGGGTCCGTGGGTCCGAGAAGAACCCGTTGCGCGCACTGCCGCCTCAGGCTCAGTCCCCGGTTCCGACGGCAGAGGCAGCCGCGAAGGCGGGCGTATGGGTAATGGAAAGGAGAATCTGCGTGATGCCCCTCGATTCCGCAATGCGGGCGCATTCGCCGGACAGGCGGACGGCCGGAACTCCGGCGGAGTCGTTGAAGATCTCAATATCGGTCCAGGCGATGCGGCCGACCCAGCCCGTCCCCATCATCTTCAGAACGGCTTCCTTAGCCGCGAACCGGCCGGCAACGCGCTGCGTGGGGTCTTTGAACCGGACGATGTACGACCGTTCCCACTCCGTCAGGATCCGCTGGAGAAACCGATCGCCGTGCCGCGCCCGCATTGCGGCGATTCGCTCGCACTCCACCAGGTCGATGCCGTGGCCAAGTATCCGCATGGGCGAAACTGTAGCCAACCGCGCACGATTCCGCAACGATCCCTGTCGCGGGTCAGGCAATCCGAAAACGCGCGATCCGCGCCTGGACGATCCGGCCGGCGGCGCGTATATCACTGCCATGACCGTAGGACCGCACCCGTCGTCCGCGCAGAAGCTTCTCGAGAACCTGACCGGCCCTCAGCAAGAGGCGGTCAGCCATACCGACGGTCCGCTCTGCGTTCTCGCGGCCGCCGGCAGCGGCAAGACGCGGGTGATCACCCGGCGGGCGGCCTACCTCGCCGCCACGGTGACCCGGGCCCGCAGCGTTCTGGCCATCACCTTCACCAACAAGGCAGCCAACGAGATGAAGGAGCGAATCGCGGCCCTGGGCGTGGACGGAGGCATGACGATCTGCACGTTCCACTCCCTCTGCGCCCGGCTTCTCCGCATCCACCACGAACGAGCCGGCCTGGCCCCGAACTTCACCATCTTCGATACGGATGACCAGAGAAAGGTCATCAAGGAGGCCGTCGAGCAGGCCGACCTCTCCACCACGAACTGGACGCCCGCCCGCGTCCAGGCCGCCATCAGCCACGCCAAGAACGAGCTGCAGACGGCCGACGATTTCGCCGCCAACGCTCACGACTGGTCCGACCAGACGCTCGCCCGCATCTACCGGGCGTACGAGATCCTGCTGGCCGAACAGCAGGGGCTTGATTTCGACGACCTGTTGCTGAAGATGGCCCTGCTGCTGCGCACGGACGAATCGCTCCGCGCGGAACTGGAAGGCCGCTACACCCACCTGCTGGTCGACGAATACCAGGACACCAACCGCGCCCAATACGAGATCGCCCGGCGGCTCACGATGCAAAATCGAAACCTCTGCGTCACGGGCGACCCGGATCAGTCCATCTACGGATGGCGAGGCGCGGATATCCGGAACATCCTGAACTTCGAGCAGGACTACCCGGACGCCAGGGTGGTCCGACTCGAGCAGAACTACCGATCCTCCAAGCGCGTGCTTTCGGCGGCAGGCCGGCTGATCACGTTCAACCGCCGGCGGAAGGAGAAGGCCCTCTGGACGGAAAACCCCGAGGGCGGGCCCGTTCGCGTGGCCTGCCTGGAAGACGGCAAGGCCGAAGCCCGGTTCGTGGCCGACGAGATCCTCGCGCGCCGAATGAACGGCCGCCCGCTGCGTGACATCGCCGTGTTTTATCGCATCAACGCCCTGAGCCGGTCGGTGGAGGAAGAGCTGCTCCGCGCCGGCATCGCCTACCAGGTGGCCCGCGGCGTCGAGTTCTACAGCCGCCGCGAAATCAAGGACACCCTGGCGTATCTCCGCGTCATGGTCAACCCGGCCGACGAAACCTCCCTGCTCCGCATTATCAACACCCCGCCCCGCGGCATCGGGCCGACCACGATCAAACGGCTGCAGCAACATGCCATTCACGCGAGACAGCGATTGTTTGACGTCGTCTGCAATCCCGGACGGGTGCCGGGCCTGGGGCGGACCACGGCCCGGATGGATGTGTTCGCGCAGACGCTGCGTAACCTGGCCTCCATGTCGGGTGAACGACCGAGGGCGGCGGTGGAGGCCGCTTTGAGCCAGTCCGGCCTGCGCGCCGCCCTGCAGGCCGAGGCGCACGCGAATCCGGAACGGCTGGAAAACGCGGAGGAGCTCGTCAACGCCGCCGCCGGCTTCGAGCAGGAGAACCCGGACGCCACGCTCACCGACTTCCTGCAACACGTCAGCCTCGTGTCCGACGTGGACGCCGTGAACGCGGAATCCGGCTGCGTCACCCTGATGACGCTGCACGCGGCCAAGGGGTTGGAGTTCCCCGTGGTCTACATCATCGGGCTGGAGGACGGGCTGCTGCCCATGCTCCGCAATGACGACTCGGACGATGAGGAAGAGGAACGCCGCCTCTGCTTCGTCGGCATGACCCGGGCCATGGAGGAACTCACCCTTACCCACGCCACGTACCGCACGCTGCACGGCCGGACGGAACGGCGAACGGAGTCCGTCTTCCTGAGTGAGTTGCCCCAGGACGAGATCGACTGGCTGAACGGCGAGGGAGAACCGTCCGACTCGCAGCCCGAGGCGCCTGCACGACCTCAGCCGGCGCAAGACCTGGCCCGCTGGGAGATCGGCACGCTGGTCCGCCACCCCGCCATGGGACTGGCTCGCGTGCAGTGGATTTCACCCGGCGGCCAGCAGACGCGGATCGGCCTTCGCTTCCCCACGGGCGAGCAGAAGACGTTCATCCTGGAATACGCAAAGCTCGAGCGCGTGGATTTCGACGAGGTGGACTGACACGGTTGACGCACCCGCCCGGCAGACCCACCAGGGTGGCCGGCGGATCCGGGAGGACGAACGATGCGTTACGCAGTCATCATGGCCGGCGGGGCCGGAACGCGGTTGTGGCCGGCGAGCCGGTCGTCTCGTCCGAAGCAGTTGCTGCGCCTGTTCGGCGGCAAGAGCCTGCTGCGGGAGTCCTTTGAGCGTGTGGTGCGAGTGATCCCCGTGGAGCGGATCACGGTCATCACCGGGGCCCGGCACCTCCCGCTCGTGGCCGAGGAACTGCCGGAAGTCTCCCCGGACAACCTGTTCGGCGAGCCCTGCGGCCGCGACACGGCCAGTGCCGTCGGCCTGTCTGCGGCGAGTCTGCGCGAGCGGGATGCGGAAGCCGTCCTGGGCGTCTTCACGGAGGATCACGTCATCGGCCCGCCCGAACGGTTCGAACGCGCCATCCACGCGGGGTTCGCCGCCGCGGAACGACATCCGGACGCTCTGGTGACTTTCGGCATTCGACCCGTCAGCCCCCACACCGGATACGGCTACGTCCAGCGCGGCGACGAGATCGGCCCCGGCGTGTTTGCGGTCGCCCGTTTCACGGAGAAGCCGGATGCGGAAACAGCCGCGCGCTACGTTCTGGACGGCCGGTATTACTGGAACAGCGGCATGTTCGTCTGGCGGGC
>CAZBFW010000374.1:0-4825 GCA_964491135.1 uncultured Phycisphaeraceae bacterium
ACTCGAGCAGCGTCTCCGCGCGGTCCGCCAGGGCCGTGTCTCCCGCGGCCCGGGCCAGGTTCGCCACCTCGCCCAGCCCGAGCACGGCCCAGAAGTTGTGCCCGGTGTAGTGCCCGTCGATGAGCTCGTTGTCATACGGCCCCGCCACCGGCCAGAGCCCCAGCGGGTCGCCGCCGACGCTGCTCTCGAAATCATCGAGGTGCGGGGCGATGCCCGGCAGCACCTCCCGCGCAAACTCCACGTCGCCCGTGGTGCGGAAGTGCGCGCCCAGCGTCCAGAGTGACTGGCCCCAGTCGTCCGGATGCTGCTTCATGCGGAGGAACTTCTGCACGGCCCCGTCCGCGCCGCGCACGAGGTACGACTGCAGCGTCTGCCTCGCAATGTCGTGCAGGCCGTACATGTCGTACACGCGGATGATGTACGCGGAATCGCGCGGGTAGAAGTGGTCATACTGGAACTCGTTGACTCTCTGGATGAACTGCCGGCCGGTGGCGTCGACGTCGCGGGCACAGAGCAGGTAGCACAGGCCGGCCTGCTGGGTTTCCACGACCTTGGGCTCGGGCAGGTCAATCTGCATGGCGCCCGCCAAGAGGCTCTGCCAGAAACCCTCCGCCTGCGCAAACGCCTCCGCGAACGTGAGTTTGCCCACCTGCTCGATGTGCGGCTTGTGTGCCTCGGCGATCGGAACGTACGGGATGCGAAACTCGACCGTCTCGGCAGCCCCGGGCGTCAACTCGAACTGGTACGTCACGGCAGCACCGTCGGCTTCGGCTTTCGGCGTGCCGGAATACGCGAAAACCAGATGCCCGGCTCGCCACACCTGTCCGTCCGCGACCCGAGCCGGGCCGTCCACGGCGTATGCCTGGGCGTCCAGGAACCGGTCGCGATACCACTCCGCGCAGGGCCAGGGCTTTCGGTGCGCTTCGCGGACCGGCCCGAAATCCGCCCGCAGACCGGCCACGGCCGGAGCAGGCCCGGGATTCCGAACCGTGGCCTCGACATACGCAACGAGCGGTTCCCGCGGATCAAGGCCCGGCGTCAGGCCCCAGGCGCGGAAGGCGTAATCCACGCCATCTCGCCGGAATCCGTACTGGAAAATCGGCAGGCGGTCCTGATGCAACGTCTTGACGCGGACATCCATCGCCCGCGGAGGATCGCCGGCCGCGAGGGAGAACTGCCCAAAGCCGGAGAGGAGCGAACCGTCGTTGATAAGCTGGAACCCTTCCGGCGCATCCTTGAACCCGACAACATCGCTGGATTCCGCGAAATACGAAAACGGACCGGCCAGCTCGTCAGACGCAACCAGCGGCGCCGCGCCGCGCGCCGGCGCGGCGCAAACGAGCAGCAGAACGGCGACAAAGGCGGATACGAGTCGCAACATGGCATACTCCTCGGCGGAACCGGGCGTGTGCCCGGCCCCTTCGTGGACGGGTTGGGCGTGAAGCGTCGGCCGGACCGCCCCGGCCGGACTGCGCGGGGAGCCTACGACGCGCGGGCGCAACATGTCAAGCTTGCGAAGAACCGGGGGCGGCGCGTACAATGCCCCCATTGGCGTGAGTCACGTGTCACAAACTCTCGGTTTCCTGCAGGGATGTAACACCCGTGAGAGCCGGACGCTCGATACGCACTCTTGGCCCCTTCCTTGCCGGTCTGGCCCTGGCTACCGCCATCGCCGCCGAGGAGCGGCCGATCCATCGGGAGAAGCTTGAATACGACCCCGCCTCGGCTGCGTGGGTGCAGGAACCCCCGCCCGTGCCCGGGACGCCGGAAGGTGACCTGCGGCTGGCCCGGGGAGCCTTTGCCGATGGCGATCTGCGCGGGGCCAACCGCCGCCTCATCGACTGGATCCAGGCGTACGGCGACGCTCACGAACTGTACCCCCAGGTGGCGATTCTCCGGGCCGAGGTCGAGATTTCCCGGCGCGACTACTACAAGGCCCACAAGCATCTCCAGCAGTTCCTGAATGAGTATGCCGGCACAGAGCACGCCGTCCGCGCCGCGGAACTGGAGTTCGTCATCGCAGAGGTCTTCTTGAGCGGCACGCGGCGCAAGTTCCTGGGGCTGCGGATTCTCAAGGCCGACGACATTGCCATCAGCATCCTCGACGACCTGACGACGAACTACCCGGAAGCCAACCTCGGCGAGCGTGCCGTCAAGACCAAGGCCGACTACTACTTCCGCCAGGGAGAATTCAGTCTGGCGGAGATGGAATACGCCCAGATCGTCAAAGACTTCCCCCGCAGCCGGTACGTCCGCTACTCCATGCGGCGAAGCGCCGACGCCGCCTTGGCCAGCTTCAACGGCATCCAGTTCGATGACGCACCGCTGATCGAGGCGGAGGAGCGATACCGGGATTACCTGGTCAGCTACCCCGGCTCGGGCGAACAGGAGGGCATCGGCCTCGTCCTCCAGGACATCCGCTCGCAACGGGCGGCCAAGGAGTTCGAGATCGGTCGATACTACGAACGCACCGGACACAACCGGGCGGCCGCGTTCTACTACCGCTCGACCATCGATAGCTGGACGGATACGATCGCCGCCTCACGGGCCCAGGAACGCCTGGACCGCCTGGCGCCGGAAGACTCAGCCCGTCCCGGCCGGGTGCCGCCCGTCGAAGAGCCCCCTCCACCCACCATGCGGGAAGAAATGCTGCGCGAGGAGCGAAACCCATGACACCCCGTGCTCTCGTCCGCCCTCTGGAAGCCGTCCTGCTGATTGCCGCCGCCGGGCTCACCGGCGGCTGCGGATACTCGGCCCAGCGGCCTTTCCCCGAGGGAATCCAGACCGTGTACGTCGAGATGTTTGAATCCAAGGAGTTCCGGCGAGACCTCGAATTCCAGTTGACCGAGGCCCTCGTCAAGCGAATCGAGATGGATACGCCCTACCGCATCGCGGACCGCCAGGTGGCCGACACCGTGTTCACCGGGGAAATCCTGGAGGTGCAGCAGCGCGGCCTGGGGAACAGCTTCCAGACGAACCGGCCGCGCGAGGTTGCGGCCACCATCCTTCTGCGATACTCCTGGAAAGACCAGCGAACGGGCGAAATCCTTGTTGAGCGGCCTCGTTTCGCGTTCACAACCAACTACATCCCGGATGTGGGCGAGACGTTCAAGAAGGGGATGATCCGGGGCCTCGACCAGGCGGCCGAACGCATCGTCGAGACGATGGAAACGGGGTGGTAAAGACCCTATTATCCAGCGGTACCGCAACCGGACGGTCACGCGTCCACCCGTTGCGGTCGCCCAGCCTCCGGCAGGTGAATCGCGGATCCCCGCGATGGCCCGTTGCGGAAACGCAACACATTCTGCCGATGGGATAATGGATAGAAGGAGTCACCGGTCATGCCGAACGGGGACGGGCCCAAGCCCGACAAGAAACCCACGCCCAACCTCAGGATGCCGCCGCGCGGGCTGGTGAGCTGGATGCTCTTCCTGGCCATGGCCCTCATGCTCGTCGTTCTGATGGGCAAGAGTGTCAACAGCGCTCGGGAGATCGATTACATGGAGTTCACCCGGCTGCTGGACGCAGGCGAGGTGGATCTGGTCGTCATTCACGAAGATCGCATCAGCGGCAGAATCAGAAAGACGGACGCGCAGGGTCCGGACGCCCGGCTGGAGTTTGAGGTTGCCCTTCTTCCCCAGGTCATCGACCGCGAGCTGCTCGAACAGATCCGGACAAAGCTGGCCAAGAACCCGGAGGCCCGGCTCAGGCAGGAGCGGCCGAGCCCGCTCCTGAACGTAGTCGTGATGCTGCTGCCCTGGATTCTGATCGTCCTGTTTCTGTATTTCATCGTGTACCGTCAGATTCGCAACGCGGGCGGCGGCGCCGGGATGCTGGGCAGCTTCGGCCGCTCGCGGCACCGTGTGACCAGCAAGGAACACACGAACGTCACCTTTGCCGACGTCGCGGGGATCGCCGAGGCGAAGGAAGAGGTTGCGGAGATCATCGAGTTCTTGAAGAACCCCAAGAAGTTCCAGCGGCTGGGCGGTCGCATTCCGCGAGGCGTGCTGCTGGTCGGCCCGCCCGGCTGCGGCAAGACCCTGCTGGCCAAGGCGATTGCCGGCGAGGCGGACGTGCCGTTCTTCTCCATCAGCGGCTCGGATTTTGTCGAGATGTTCGTGGGCGTGGGCGCGTCCCGGGTCCGCGACCTGTTCAAGCAGGCCAAGGACAACTCGCCCTGCATCATCTTCCTGGACGAGATCGACGCGGTCGGCCGTCGCCGCGGGGCCAGCTTCACGGGCGGCGGACACGACGAGCGAGAGCAAACCCTCAACGCCATTCTCGTGGAGATGGACGGATTCGAGACGAACGACCAGGTCATCGTGATCGCCGCCACGAACCGGGTGGACGTGCTGGACCCCGCTCTCATCCGACCCGGCCGGTTTGACCGGCAGGTCACGGTCACGCTGCCGGACCTGCAGGGCCGTTACGAGATCCTCAAGGTGCACGCCCGGCGGATCAAGCTGGGACCCAACGTCGATCTGCGCCGGCTGGCCCGCGGAACGCCCATGTTCAGCGGGGCGGACCTGTCCGCCATCATCAACGAGGCCGCGCTGCGGGCCACCATGACCAGCAAGGACTACGTCGAGCAGGACGACCTGGAGGAGGCGCGGGACAAGGTCCGCTGGGGCCGGGCCCGGCGCAGCCACCAGGTGGACCAGAAAGACCGCGAAGTCACTGCCTATCACGAGGCCGGCCACGCGCTCATCCAGGCTCTGGAGAAGGATGCCGACCCCGTCCACAAGGTCAGCATCATCCCCCGCGGCCCCATGGGCGGAGCCACCTTCTCCCTCCCCGAACGGGATCGCCTGGTCGTGACCCGCAA
>CAZBFW010000375.1:0-4814 GCA_964491135.1 uncultured Phycisphaeraceae bacterium
CGACCGATGGGTGGACCGCGTGTTCGCGTGCCTGGCCGGCGAGATCCCGGCCGCGCAGCTCGTGGCCATTGCCGGCGATGATCGTATCCGCCGCTCCGAGTCGTTCTATTACGCAGGAGAGGCCTGTCTGCTGGCGGGCGAACGCGACGCCGCTCGCGTCTGGTTCACGAAATGCGTCCAGAGCGGAGTCGAATGGGATTCGGTGGCCGGACCTCTGACTCCCATGAACGAGCACCACCTGGCGCGATGGCGCCTCGAAACCCTGCGCGGGCCCACGCCCACGAGCGCCCCAGCCGGCGATTCATCTCCTGTAGCTGCCCGATAGGGGTTGCGGAATCACACCGCCTCGTTGTGTCGGCCGGTGGGGTACGGATACAATGACGATGGTGGACTCAACGGGCGGACTACACGGGTCGTTCAGCCCGTCGCCTCACGCCGTGTTTGCCGGAATGGCGGGAGACCTGCCGTGCGTTCGAGTCATGTTTGGGGGAGCCGATCGCGCCGCGCCGCTGCACTCGGTGCGGCATATCTCGCCGGCCTGAGCCTGTTGACGGCTTGTACCATCACGGTTTCCGACGGGGGAGGAGGAGGAGGAGGGGGCGGGGACGTTCCGGCGCCGGAAGAGGAGCTGCTGATCACCGGGCCGCCGGTGGACTTGGGGACGGTGACGGTCGGGGCGGAGGGGGGCGACATCGGCATCGACGATCCGGCCAGCCCCTTGGCGGGGCTTGGCGTGCGCGTGCCGCAGGGGGCATACGCCGATTCGACGGTGTTTCGATTCGCCTACGAGCCGATTCTCTCCCATTCACTGCCGGCGGGCCTGGAACCGGCGAGTCCGCTGATCGAGATCGAAAACGGCGGGGCGTACGCCGGCGCATGCATGGGCGTGATCATCCCGGCCGAGATCCCCGACGGATACGTCGGAATTGCGTTTTTCTATGATCGCCAAAGCGGGACGCTGGAGGCGCTTCCGTGCATGGCCCAGGACAAGCAGACGCTGTGGGTGGCCACACGCCACTTCACTCCGGTGTTGGCCGTCAAGGCTCGCGTCCAGACGCTGGACAAGGTGAAGGTTGACACCGGGTTTACCCCGGGGGTGGACACCTGGCAGATCCAGAACTGGGGATCGTACCTCAGCGGCGGCGGCAACTGCAGCGGGATGTCGCTGTGCGCGATGTGGTATTACGAGAACAGAAAGTCAGGCGGCGAAGCCTCCCTCTACGGCGCCTACGATGCCTGGCTGTGTGGGGCCAGGTGGAGCACGCCAACCTTCGATCTCGACGATAGTGACGCGATCCGACTCTGCTCGGTCGTTCAGACGAACCTGACGGCCATCCATGATTATGAGAACCTTCTGCGGTCCTATTCGTGGGAGGAGGACATCCTGACGGGGGATGCCCTGACCTTCTATAATATCGCCGCCAGTTTCAAGGCCTACCCCCGGAGCCCGGTGTACCTGACGGTGCGCGATTCCGACGACGGGTCTCAGCATGCCGTGATCTGCTACAGAATCGACGGGACCACTCTGTATGTTGCGGATCCGAATAAATCCGCGGACGCGACACGGACCATTATCTACACGCCTGGCGCGACGTTTGCCGATGGTCGTTTCGGGCCTTACCAGGGCGTGCAGAGCGAGTGGGAGGAGCTGCTCGGCGTAGGGCGCGCGTACGAGGGGATTCGCTTCTGTGGTCGAACCTCCATCTATAACACGGTTGCGATCGGCCGGTATTGGACCGATATGACGGCCGGTTCGATCGGTGAGGAGGAGTTCCCCGCCTGCCAGTACCTGGTGTTGGAGAGATCGGCGAGCGGGTCGGTCGCGAGCACGGAGGTGCTCGACCCGCAGAACCCGTATCACACGGATCGTTCCAGCCTGGAGCTGGCCCTGGTCGGTGAGTTCGAGCGCCGGTTCCATCTCTACG
This sequence comes from uncultured Phycisphaeraceae bacterium, assembly GCA_964491135.1. GTDB lineage: Bacteria > Planctomycetota > Phycisphaerae > UBA1845 > UBA1845 > JAFGJQ01. Next base: position 1,926 of record CAZBFW010000375.1, read on the forward strand.
GTCCCGCCAGTCTGCCCAACGCGGTTGAACACTCATCCCGGGTCGGCACCTACGAATCATCAGTGATTGACCTGAATGTCGGCGAGAACGTGATCGGCCTTCACGCGGAGGGCAAGGCGACGTGGAAGGAGCCGTACCGCGATGGCAACGAAATCAAGGAGCGGGACCGCACGGGCTGGCGATGGGTGGGCTTCGACTGGCTGCGGGTGATTCGCGAAGATAATGGCGACCAGACGGGCGCGTGTACGCGGGAGGGTGCGGCGGGAAGCTGGCGAAGGGCGTGGGACAATGACTGCGACGGTTCGGTTGATTACGAGGAAAGCGAAGTCCGGGTTCTCCATGCGGATGGTACGGTGTCCGCTGCCGACGGCACCGTGCTGGAAGGGCACGGTTGGAGTGTCGGAGAGGACAACTACGTGAGCCTGTGGGCCGGCGCCGACTTCTCCACCAGCGACAGCGCGACGCTGTCCCCCGACTGCTCGACGATGGAAAACGGTCGTTACATTTCGTATTCGGTGGTCGGGTCGATCGAATCCAGTTCCTGCTGGACGGCCCGGCGGGAGTGATTCCCCGGGGCAAAGCGTCGCGCCTCCGTACTCGTCGGGAACCGATGCGGACGGAACGTCGTCACTACGTCGACGGTTCGCGATTCCGATAGAGGTTCGCGTCGATGACGGCGCGCATGGCGTGGGTGTCCAGGTCGCTCCCGAAGAACTCGTTCAGGCGAGCGATGTCCGGGTCCGGGTCGGTCAGAAGCCTGTTGTAATTGACGTACAGCACGTCGAAGTTCTTCTGCTGCCGAAGCCAGTCCGTGACGTGGTCGAGATGTTTGAGGAACAGGGCCCGCATCTCGCCGTCGGTGACGCCTTCCTTGAGGGTTCCCCGGCGGATGAGCATCTTCTTCTGCGAGGCCAGCACCTCGTTCAGGTCTCGCCGCATGAAGACCACCTTGTAGCGGTAGTCCGGCGGCAGGTCGAGCAGGAGCTGGGAGATGCCCTTGACCACCTTGCCCTTCGCGTCCGGCAGCCAGGCCTTGTCCGTCTTGACTTGCTTGATCCGCTCGAACTCGTAGTATCCCTTCGGGTTGTCCTCGTCGGCCGTGCGGATTCCGTCCGCCAGGATCTCGAAGCCCGTCGCCTCCAGCATGGCCATCATCATGGACGTGCCCGAGCGCGGCAGGCCCGAAACGATCGTGATGTATTCCCGGGTCGATGGGGTCATGGGGGTCATCCGTTGCCGCGGGCGTTGAGGTAATCGGTGGCCTGGACCAGCACCTGCGGGACCGCGTCCTTCAGCGGCAGATCGAGAATCGTCCCCGCGGCTTCGGCGTGTCCGCCTCCGCCCATGGCTCTGGCCAGGTCCAGCACGTTCAGGCCGGATTCTCCGCGGAAGTTGATCCGCGTCTTGCCCCGCACGCCCTCCGTCAGCAGAAGGGCCATGCGAATGCCACGCACCGAGCGGGGCACGTTCACCTGGTCGTCGATGTCCGCGGCCGTGCAGCCGGCGCGGGTGATCTCGTCGTAATCGGCCGTGCTGTAGGCGAGCCGGCCGTCGGCGACGATCCGGGTATTCCCGTAGATGGTCTGGAGGAGCTGGAACTCCGCGGGCGTCAGGCTGCGGTAGAGCTGTTCGCCGAGGGCGGCGACGTCGGCCCCGCGCGCGATGAGCTCTGCCGCGGTTTCCAGGGCACCGGGTGTCGTGTTGCCCAGCGTGAAGCCCACGGAGTCGGTCAGGATTCCGGCGTACAGAAGCGACGCCATCGGCGGCGTCACGGGTTGCCCCGCGGCTTCCAGGAGGCGAAAGACCATCTCGGACGTGCTGCCGGCGGTCGGCTCCACCCAGTTCACGCGGCCGAAGTGGGTGTTGGACGCATGATGGTCGATGTTCAGCAGGACCTTGCCGTCGGCCCAGGCGCTGGGAACCCGCGGCCCCACGTTGCAGCGGGAGATCTTGGCGGTGTCGAGAGCGACGAATCCATCGGCCTTGTCGAAGTCGGGCGGTTCAGCCAGCGCGGGCCGGGCCTGCTCGATCATGAACGCCAGGCGTTTGGACAAGGAGCCGGGCGGCAGCGCGACGCGCAGATCGCGCTGTCCGGGGCCGGCGAAGCCCTGGGCCAGGGCGATCATGGCGCCCAGGCAGTCGGCGTCCGGCGTTACGTGGCCGACAACCACGACCTTCCGCCAGGCAAGCAGTTGCTCGATCAGTTCCCTCGGTACGTTCATCGCCAGGTCGCCGGCGGCCATGCCGCTCTCGAACGCCCGCAAGACGCCACTATCCCCGCCGCATGGAGCGGATCAGAATCGCAGCCACTTCGGGTCGGGTGAACTCCTGCGGGGGGGCCTCGCCCCGCGACAACATCTCGCGGACCTTCGTGCCCGACAGGAAGATCTGGTCCCCGTCAATCTTCGGGAATGTCTTGCCGCTGACCATGCCGCCGGCCTTTCGGGACCAGGCGGCGTGCTCGAACTTCAGCGGTGTGATCGCCAGGTCTGCCGGCCCCAGCGTGTCGAAGATCTCCTGTGCGGCATAGGTGCCGTAGTAGTTGCCCACACCGGCGTGATCTCGACCCACGATGAAGTGGCTGCATCCGTAGTTCAGCCGCATGATGGCGTGCAGAATCGCCTCGCGCGGACCGGCATATCGCATGGCGGCCGGCAGCACGCTGAGCATCGTGTGGTCCGGGTGGTAGTAGTTGTCGATCAGGACCTTGTAGCACTCCATGCGGACGTCGGCGGGGATGTCGCCCGGCTGGGTCTGGCCGACCAGGGGATGGATCAGCAGGCCGTCGCAGATTTCCTGGGCACATTTGGTCAGGTACTCGTGGGCCCGGTGGATCGGGTTGCGGGTCTGGAAAGCCACCACCGTGCTCCAGCCGCGCCGCTCGAACTC
>CAZBFW010000376.1:0-4802 GCA_964491135.1 uncultured Phycisphaeraceae bacterium
ACGAGATAATGAGCGGTGACTGGAGTTCAGACGTGTGCTCTTTCCGATCTCTCTCGACAAGGCGACCGCCATGCTGAACCTGGACATGATCGGCCGCATGCCGGAAGGCCGTGACCGTGTACAGGTTTTCGGCGTCAAGTCGGCCGACGAGTTCGACGGCATCCTCACGCGGTGCGCCGAGCAGGTCGGGATCGAGCTGAACAGTGCCGGCGGCGCCCTGGGCGGCAGCGATCACGCGTCGTTCTATGTCAAGGGAGTTCCCGCCCTGCACTTCTACACCGGCGCGCACGACGAGTATCACACCCCCGAAGACGACACTGAGCTCATCAACGAGCAGGGCGCGGTGCGGATTCTCGAGTTCGTGTATGCGGTCACCGAAGAGCTGGCCGACCGCGATGCGAAACTGACGTACAGCACGGCGGGCGGAGCGTCCCATCGGCGCAGCGGATTCAAAGTGGTCATGGGGCTCATGCCGGGCTTCGGGGAGTCGGACGCACCCGGCATGGAGGTGGCGGCCGTTGCGCCCGGCCGCCCGGCCGACCAGGCGGGCGTCAGGAGCGGCGACCGCATCATCCGCGTTAACGACGCGACGGTGAACAACGTGGACGACTACATGGCGGCCCTGACCGGCAAGCGTCCGGGAGATAAGCTGACAATTGTGGTCCAGCGGGGTGAGGAACAGGTGGTCCTGGAGGTCATCCTGGCCTCCGGCCGCTGACGAGACGGCGGCGTCTTCAACATGAGCGAGCATCCCGACTCCTTCGACATTCAGGTGCGCGTCCGCTACGCCGAGTGCGACTCCTTCGGCCTGCTGCACCACGCAAGGTACTTCGAGTACTTCGAAATGGCCCGCACCGAGCTGCTGCGCAGCCGGGGAATCCGCTATCGCGACCTGGAAGCCCGGGGCGTCTTCTTCGTTGTGACCCGCATCGAGTGCCGCTACCGTGCCCCCGTCCGATACGACGACATGGTGACCATCCGCACGCGCGTGGTCCGCAAAACACGTACACGCGTCGACCACACATACGAGATGCACGTGGATGGCCGCCTCGTCACCGAGGCGGCATCCACCCTGGCGTGCGTCGGACGGGACGGCCGCCCGGCGCTGATGCCCGAAGCCACGTGGTGGGCGACCTGACGCTCCCCCGCCGCCGCACGACGCCCTACCGCTCAAACCCGGAATCGAGTATGCTCGACAGACGGCGGGGGCTGACAGCAGGCAGCAAGCCGGACGGCACGATCACGGGCCCGCAGGGGCCCCTGATGTCAAGCCGTTTGCTTCGGTCGGCTGCCTCTTGCCTCCGGAGACGCCAAGTGACCGCCCTGAATCGACCACAGGAATGCATCACCCGCGCGGACCCCGAGGTCACCGAGTGGGATCGGCAGACCTTTCTGCGGCTGGTGTCCACGCGGCTGACCCCCGTGCAGGAGGATCAGGTGCGTCATCCGCCGCAGTCGTATCCGCAGCAGGATGCGGTGCTCGGAGTGCACTGGCACCCGGAGTTCGTACCGCTGGAGCTGATTCTGGAGCGGGTGCACGCCACATTCCCGAACCACCGCTCGCAGCTCATCATTCCGACTCAGCACAATGAACTGATGACGCTCGGTGCATATGCCGGCGTGGAGATCGACTGCTACTCACCCGAGTTCGACTTGAAGGGCCAGTTGCTGGCACATTTCGCAGCCGCAAAGCCGGAGCGGGCGGCCGCGTTCAAGGCCATGCTCGCCCGCACGTTCCGCTACCGGTCCACGCAACTTCACGAGTTGATCGATTCCATCCTGGATCCGCTCTATGACGATCGCGTGGAGAAGGCGGCCGACCGGACCGGGGCCTCGCCGGAGCTGGTTCGCTTCGTACGGGTCCAGGTCGGCAAGATCCGGCAGCTCATCGAACGAAACGAGTCCGCCACGCGGCCGGACATGCTCAAGAACAAGCTTCTCCGCAACTTCTTCAACGCCCTGCACGACCGCTACGATCCGGCGATCCTTCACCACGCACAGCTCTTCCTGCTGGCGGTCAAGAAGATCGTGAAGGCGGAGTTCAAGCCTTCACACTTCCATCGCACGCAGGAGGTCATTGAAGAGGTCCGGGGACTGGGCGGGTGCCTGGTGGTTCCTCACCCGGAGCAGTTCTGGCCCATTCTGCTGGCCGATTATGACGTCGACGGCATCGAAGTGTGGAACCCGCAGTCACAGCAGTACACGGAGTTCCTGATCCACGTGGTGGTCCGCCAGAACCAGGCTCGGCGCCACGGCGACCGGCCCCTGCTCATCTTCATGGGCGACGACACGCATTTCGGCGAGAAGGTCGTCGAGCCGGACCGGCAGGATCCCGAGAAAGCCGGCCGCGAGCTGGGGGTCCAGCCGGCGTGGGATCATGTGTCCATTGCACCAAAGCTGCGCCTGGCGAAGGCGGACCGGGGCAGCCTGATCGACGAGTACAAACAACGGCTGGGATAGGAAGGGGTACCCTTCGCATGACGAACGGAACGGGCAAAAACCCGAAGGTGTTCAAACACGAATCGCTGCAGGACGGCAAGTCGATCGAGGCGTACCTGCGGGCGATCGCCGAAGGTCTGGCCGCCGGGCGGCTGCGCCTCGCCAGTAACGATCGCGAAGTCGAACTCGAGCCGCACGACCTGCTGCGTTTCCGCGTGGACGCCCGGCGGGGCTCGTACCGCAGCGGGCTGGTCATCCGCGTCAGCTGGCGTGAAGACCTGCCCACGGACGATCTTCATCATGGTGCCCTGCGCGTCCGGCCCGCATCGAGGTAGGGATCTCGTATGGCCAGCTTTGAAGGGATTCTGCGCAACTTTCGCTTCATGGCCGTGCAGACCACGAAACAGCTCGAGAGCACGCGCCGGCTGCTGGGTTCCCCGGATCCTCGTCTGGTGGACTCCATTCGCAAGAGCGACGACTACATCGACACGCAGAAAAGCATGATCGAGAACGAGTGCTTCAAGTTCATCCGGGGCAACCCCGAGGCGGACGAGCGGATGGTGGACACGGTGCGAGCCCTGAGCATCATCACCGCCAACCTGGAGAGGATCGCGGATCTCTCCGTGAACGTGGCCCGGCAGACCCAGTACCTGGGCGACCCCGCCCTGCTCGCGACGTTCAACTACGGAGCGTACTTCGAGTCGCTCTTCGAAGGCGTGGCCCTGATTGCCGAGGCCCTGCAGCAGCGGGATTCCTCGCTCGCCCTGCGCATCTGTCATGCCGAACACGTCACGGACCGACTGTACCGCGCCGACTTCGAGGAGGTCATTGCAGCCCTGCGCAGCTCCCGAGAGCCCGAGCGGCTCATCACCGTCCTGTTCATCCTGCACTACCTGGAGCGGATGGGCGATTCCCTGCTCAACATCGGCGAGGCCGTGCTCTTCGCCGTGCTGGGGGAGCGTCTGAAGGTTCACCAGTACCGCATGCTCGATCAGGCCGTCGCCGCAACGGCCGAAAGCGAGCCGTCGCTCGACAAGATGGAGCTCGGCTCCATCTGGGGCACCCGGTCCGGCGTGCGAGTCGGCACGGTCGGGTCGCCGCAGGGAGCGGAAAGCCTGCGGAAAGTCCTGTTCAAGGAGGGGCAGCCGGACAAGCTTCAGGCGGAGAAGGAAAGCCTGCAGCGCTGGAGCCAGGTCGCCCCGGGACTGGTGCCGGCCGTCGTCGAGTTCGAGCAGCGCGAGGCCGGGGCCGCCCTGCTCCTGCAGTATCTCGACGGCGTCACGCTCCAGGAGATCATCCTCAACGGCGATCCCGAGCCCGTCCGGCGCGCCCAGGACTGCGTCGAGCAGACCCTGGATCGGCTCTGGTCGGCCACCCGAAAACCCGACCTCGTCAACGGGCGGTACATTCGCCAACTCGCGGCACGCCTCGACGACGTGTACCGGATGCACCCCTGGTTCCGTTGCGGCGGCGGGTGCATCGGGAGCCGCCCGATCCCGGCGTTCCACAAGCTGCTGGAGCAAGCCGCCGAGCTGGACACCGCATTGAACGCGCCGTTCTCCGTGCTGACCCACGGCGATTTCAACCTGGACAACATCATCTATAACCGTGACGCCGACAGCCTGCACTTCGTCGATGTGCACCGCTCTTGCGACATGGACTACGTGCAGGATGTGTCCGTGTTTCTCGTCTCGTGTTTCCGGCTGCCCGTGTTCGTGCGGAATGTGCGGCGGAATATCGAGGACGTGGCCTGCCGGTTCCTGGCGTTTGCCCGTCGGTTCGCTCGCGACGCCGGGGACGTCACGTTCGAGGCCCGACTGGCCCTCGGCCTGATCCGATCCTTTGCCACGTCCACCCGGTTCGAGCTCAACCGCGTGTTCGCCCGCGCCATGCACGAGCGGGCCGTCTGGCTGCTGACCTGCGTGCTGTCGCATCGCGGCCGCTCCTGGGCGGACTTCCGCGTGCCTGACCGCGTCCTGGTATACTGACCCCTCGGCAGGGCGCACGCGTCAGATCGCCCCGCCCGCATCCATCGCACCGACGGAGGACCTTGTGACCCAGGCCAGGCAAAACCTCAAGATCGGCGTGGTTGGCGTCAGTCACGGCTGGTCGTCCGGACACTTGGCGGACGTGGTCGCCGCCCGGACCGGCCGTCGCCTGCTGGTCGAAATGCGACGCGTGGAGCTCGATCTGGCCTCCGGCCGCGTGAACTGGGACGGGACTGACCTGTGCACGCTGGATGCCCTGATCGTCAAGAAGCTGGGCGCCCGCTACCGGCCGGAGTTGCTGGACCGGCTGGAGATCCTCCATTACCTGCACGCCCGCGGCGTGGCGGTCTTCTCCAAGCCCGTCTCCATCATGCG
>CAZBFW010000377.1:0-4796 GCA_964491135.1 uncultured Phycisphaeraceae bacterium
CACCCGGCTGGGCCTGCAAACCACGCTGCGTCCCCGCGGCCGGCCGCGGAAGGAACCGAAAAAATCATCCTGACACTTTGGCTCCACACTCTGTTCCACTTTCACTACGTGACTTGGCGAATGGCCGGAAGCCCGAAAGGAGCAGCCTACAATGCTTGGGTGGCAATAGGAAGAGCATATGAGGCCTCCTTTCCCGGAGGAAAGGACCCGTTTAACGTAATTGCCACGCTTATCCCGGAGCTCGTCAAATAGCAACTGCCTGAGACTATTCCATGGCTGAGTTCAAAAACATCGGTTCCTGCCCACCTTCGATCTTACGCTTTGTACAGACGAGATTGGCGGAGACTGAGCGCCGCCGAGATCATCCCCATTGGCTAGACCGGGTCTTGGGGACCACTTCGTGGGGTTTGTATCAGACCACTGCAGATGTGAGGTGGTTTTCCGAATGCAGCGTTGTTGCCAAGGCGGTTTCAGGATACCTACTCGCGCGTTGGCTGGTTACCGCAAATACGATCGTGCCGTTGGAATTCGACTTCGACTACGTATCGCCTGACCAGAACGCCCGCGAATTGTCGAAACATCTGGAAGCGTTGGTAGTCGATTTTGCCTTTAATGCGGAGGAGAATCGATGCATCGTTGTGGAAATCGACCTCAGAGGACGTGTCAAGAGCGCGGAGTATGAGCTGTCGGACGGTCGGCAGAGCAGCGCTCTCGGTCGAATGGTCGGGAGGGTAGCCAGGAAGCGTGTCCGCCGGCTCTATGGGGATAAGTGCGTACCGGAAGGCTGGAGACCGAGGCCGGCATGAGGCGGGGAAAAACAGAAGGGGACCTCACTGGCATTCGCGAAGAAGGAAGGAATCTCGGCTGAGCGGAGAGGAATGCCCAATGCCCTGTGAGGCGTGTCAAAGAACCCGGCCCAAACGGAATCCCGGTCCGCGAGGCGGACTGTACGTCGCTGGGGTGTCCGCTCGGTCCGCTGGGCCCGCGATCCCTCGGGACCTCGGCACCGCCTGCGCCCTGGAGGAGTCAACCCGCCGGCCGGTGAACGGCCCCGGAAAACCCCGACCGCACCCCGCGGCCGGCCATGGAAGGAACCTGAAAAATCATCCTGACACTTTTGGTCTTTTGCTTTTGGTCTGCCCCGGCAGCGCCGCGGGCGGACACCGGGCGGCCATCCTTTACTCGATCGTGGTGACTTGTCGCCTCAACGGGTTGGACCCGTTCGTCTACCTCCGCGACGTCATCGACCGCCTGACCCCGGCGAGGATCCCGCCTCGCTCCTGCCCGCGGCCTGGAAAGCCGGGCAACTCGCCCGATCCGCCCCCGCCTCCTGACCCCGCCCAACCGCACCCCGTCACTCACACCGGCCAAATTTCCCCGGTGTAGACGACCGAGCGCTTAGGCTCAGTGAACCCCATCTTCGGGCCGGCGGGCGAGGATGAGATGATGGGTCCATGAGCAGGAAACGACTTTCGGCGGCGCGGTGCCGGGGGATGGATCGGGAGCAACGGGCCAGCGGGTTCTCCGTGGCGGCGTACTGCCGGCGGGCGCGCAGCCGTTGCAGCCATCGCCGCAAGTAACTCACGGACTGAGCCTCGCGGACCCCCCAGGACGGCTGCCGCTCGTCGAATTCCTCGTGGCTCGCGCGCCGCACCGCCCTTACAATTGAATCTGCGTCCGAAGGGCTCCCCTGGAGCGGGGACCGACCCGGCCGTCATGAACGCAGTGGTGGTAGAATAGTGCGGCACAGCGGGTCGACGCCACACGCGATCTACCCTTTCGTTCGCTTGGAGGTGTCATGATCAACTCAATCCACCGCCTGGTCACGGTTTGCGCCTGCCTGCTCGTTTGCCCGATCGTCAACGGACAGGAGCCGCGTGCGCCCCGGGTCAAGTACGTGCCGAAGCACCGAGACCCGGTGATCGAGGAGATGAAGGAACGGAACCGTCAAGCACAGGAACAGCGCCGCGCTGAGACGGAACACCTCCGCAACGCCCAAGGGGCCAAGCGGGAGGTGAGCAAGCGTCAAGAGCGCGAGGTCCGCTTCGACTTTGTCGGAATCGAGAAACCCCACTCCCTCGCCTCGTTCCAAACCGTGTTTCACTTCCCGCCGGTGCGGCAGTTCAACACCGGCCACTGCTGGTGCTTCAGCACGACCTCGTTCTTCGAGTCAGAGGTTTATCGACTGACCGGCCGAAAGCTCAGACTGTCGGAAATGTACACCGTCTACTACGAGTTCCTGGAGAAGGCACGACGCTATGTGCAGGAGCGCGGGGACTCCTTTTTCCACCGTGGTTCCGAGGGCAATGCCGTCATGCTGGTCTGGCGCAAGCACGGCGTCGTCCCGGCGTCGGCGTACGCGGGCGTGCTGACCCCTGAGGGCCGCCACGACGACGAGGCGATGGTCGCGGAGATGCGCGCCTATCTGGCGCACATCAAGGAGAATGAAATCTACGACGAGGAGCTCGTGCTGGCGTCGTTACGACTCATCATGGACCGGCACATGGGCCGACCGCCCGAGCGATTCGTCTTTGACGACACGGAACTCACGCCGGCGCAGTTCCTCGCCGACGTGCTCAAGCTGAACCTCGACGATTACGTGTGCGTGATGTCCACGCTGGCCCATCCCTTTCATGAATACGCCGAGTACGAGGTCGAGGCGAACTGGTGGCACAGCCGGGACTACTACAACGTGCCGCTGGACGAGTTCTACCAGATTCTGAAGCACGCAATCGAAAATGGATACACGGTGCGACTGAACGGCGACATCACCGAGCCGGGCCACAACGGCTTCGAGGACGCGGCGATCATCCCAGCCTTCGACATCCCGCGGCAGTACATCGATCAGGATGCCCGCGAGTTTCGCATCTTCACTGGGGCCACGAGCGACGATCATGATGTCCACCTGGTTGGATGGACCACCGTCGGGGATTGCGATTGGTTCCTGGTCAAGGACTCGTACGGCCTCGCACAGTTGGGCGAATTCCGGGGGTATCTCTTTTACCGGGAGGACTACATCAAGCTCAAGACCCTTACGTATGTCGTCCACAAGGATGCCGTGCGGGCCGTGATCGGCGAATTCAGCGGAAGCGCGCGGCGCCACCGGCAACCCGATATCAGCGGTTGAAGAAGCGTAAGCCGTCTGAGTGTCCTGGACGAGCGCGGAAGCCTATGCGGCACTCCGAGACAATCCCATGAAGCTCGGGTGACCATCACGGCGGAGCTCGCCGAAGCGGCGAAAGGGTGCTCCGCTGGCGTGACGGCGACCTTGAGTGTGGGCGCGAACGCGACCTCGGCCGTACGCCGGCGGCGGGCAGGCATTTGTCGTCGACGATTTCTCGCTTGTACCGGAGCCGTCCACGGCTTTGGGGACGGTCCTCCTCGGCTCGGCCGCACTCGTTCGCCGCCGGCGATGATGGACGGTGGGCCGTCAGCCGAAAGGGGGGATATCTGCCCGGCGCCAAACGCAGGTGGGAATCATCGCCCAGCGGCGTCGGACCGAGATCGGAATCTCGGTGCAGCCGGGATCTTGGTACAAGGGGAGGAACCGAGATGGGAATCTCGGTCAAGCGATACAAGGGGAGGAACGAGATGGGAATCTCGGTCAAGCGGAAACCGAGAACAAACCCTCCCCTACGGCCCGGGCCGCGTGCCGACGTGTTCGGCGGCGCGGGCGAAGGTGATTTCGGCAAACGACAGGCCGTGGGACTGGCAGTGCTGGTGCAGCAGCGCGATGTAGCCCTCCGGAATGTGGGGCCGGTCCGAGAGGCGCAGCGTCTGCTGCGCGCGGGCGATGCTCGATTCGTCCGGGCCCTCGATTTCCACGAATGAGCCCAAATACGGCAACTCGTCCAGCTCGACGTGGCAGGACTCAAGCTGCCAGCTTTCCCGCCGTTTCTCCAGCACGCACAGGCGCACGTAGCCCAGGGCCTCCAGCAGACCGGCGGCGGACTCGGCGTCCGCAATGGCCAGCTCGATCTCGGTGCGGTGCTTCACCCGGCCGGGCAGGCGCGGGCCTTTGTAGGTGAGCGTGGCCGGCAGGGCCGCGCCGCGGTGGATCTCCAGCGAGCGAATCCGGAGCACGGAATCGCCCTGCCGAAGCCGGCCGTCCGCGCTGTCGTACTGCAGGTTCCGCTCCGTCACGTCGCGGACGAAGACGGCACCCACCGCCTGCAGCCGTTCCCGCACGGCCTCCAGCGATTCAACTTTCAGCTTCGCCTCGATCTCCACGGGCATCGTGAACTCCCGGTTCCGCCTCGGGTTGAATCTGCACCAGTCCGGCCGGGCAGCTCGGGCCTCGCAGCTCGCAGGTGTTGCAGGTGACGCGGGCCCCCTGCCGGATGCGGCGATAGACAAGCCGCGCGGACCACGCCCCCGCGATCCCCACCGCCGCCAGCACGATCAGCCACTCCCACCACACGATGCAAAGACTCCTGCCGCCGCTACACACCCCAGCCAAAGGCGCCGCCGACCTGGTAGATCAACGTGGCCATCAGCAACGCCAGCGCGATCGTGTACGTCATGGAAAACAGCGGCCACTTCCACGACCCGGACTCCCGGCGCGTGATGATCTGCACGGTCACGCATGGGGCGTAGAGCATCACGAACACCATCAGGGCGAAGGCCCGCAGCGGGGTCCAGCCCGGATCGGACCGCAGGTGGGCCGAGAGCGTTCCGCCCTCGTCGGAATCCGCGTCTCCCATGGCGTAGGCCACACCCAGCGTGCTGACGATCACCTCCTTGGCCGCGAATCCGCCGATCAGGGCGATGTTGTCGCGCCAGTCCATGCCGGCCCA
>CAZBFW010000378.1:0-4794 GCA_964491135.1 uncultured Phycisphaeraceae bacterium
GAATGCCATGGGACGCATCGCCGAAGCGTTGAAGAAAGCGGAACGGGAACGGCAGCTTGCATCGACGGCCGAACCGTCGACGCCGACGGCCCCGCGCCCGGAAGCCCCGCCGCATCCGACCCCGACCGCGGCGGCGGTTGCCACGGACGTGCAGCCAGTGCGCCCGGTACGGTCCGTCTCGGAAGGCATGTCTGAAGCGCTGGTGGCCTATTACGACTCGTCCTCGATGATCGCGGAACAGTATCGCTCTCTGCGGACCCGGCTGTTGAGCATGAATCCCGGCAACGAGGCCCAGGTGCTTGCCGTCACCAGCGCCGTCCCCCGGGAAGGCAAGAGCGTCACCGCGCTGAACCTCGCCCTGATCCTGTCCGAGATCCAGCACCTGCGGGTTCTGGTGATTGACGGCGACTTCCGCCGAAGCTCCCTGGCCCGACTGCTGAGCCAGCCGGGAGCGCCCGGACTGGCAGACATGCTTCGCGGTCAGGGGACCCTGGAGTCCGTAATCCAGCCCACCGCGATGCCGAATCTGATGTTCATTCCCGCGGGCAAGATGGGGAACCGCAGCGCGGCCGACCTCCTCTCGTCGGAGACGCTGGCCCGCACGTTCCGCAAGCTCCAGACGCAGTACCAGTACATCATCGTCGATACGCCGCCCGCCACCACGGTCACGGACGTGGGCGTCATCGGCCAACTCTGTCATGCCGTGGTCATGGTGATCCGCATGAACCGCACGCCGGGGCCGGTCGTGCGGCGGGCCGTGCGAATGCTCCAGGTGAACAACATTCCCGTGGCCGGCTGCGTGCTGGTGGGCCGGAACGAACGGAACACGCGATACGGCTACTACTACGGCTACTACCCGTACTACCGGTACTACAACGACTACTACCACCGCGAGCGGGAAGAGTAGGACGCGCGAGTCGGCCGGAAACGATCGTCCGCGGCGGGCGGCAGGAGGGACGAACGACCGAATATGATCCGTGATCGCGTCATTGTCTGTCTGGCGAGCCGGTGGGACTACGACCCCACCAGCAAGCACCAGGTCATGCGCATCCTGGCACGCGAGAATGACGTGGTCTGGGTCAACCACCGCGCATCGCGGCGGCCGCGGGCCACGGCGGCGGACGCCGGGGCCGTGGCGTCCACGGTGGGACAGATTCTGCGCGGCGTGCGCCGGGTGGGTCCGCGCATGGTGCAATTCACGCCACTGGTGATCCCCGGCGCCCGGCACCCGGTGACGCGCGCCTGGAATCGCCGGCTTCTGGTCCTCCAGGTACGGCGGGCGATGCGGCACGTGCGTCATTCGGCGGACCAGCCGGTGCAGGTCTGGACGTTCGCCCCGGACGGCGAATTCCTGGCCGACGCGCTGCGACCGGAGCGATTCCTCTACTACTGCGTTGACGAGTACACCGAGTTCGAGAACCTCGATCGCGACGCGGTGGCCGCCGCGGAGCAGCGCGTGCTGGCGCGGGCGGACGTCGTCGTCACCACGTCGCAGGCCCTCTATGAATCGAAACGGTCGCGCAATGCCAACACGCACCTTGTCCGGCACGGCGTGGACGCGGCTCACTTTGCCCCGGCACTGGATGGGGGACTGCCCCTGCCCACGGAGCTGGCGGGCATCCGCGGTCCGATGCTCGGGTTCTTCGGACTGATTCACCACTGGATCGACTGCGACCTGCTGGAGGCGGTGGCCCAGCTTCGACCGGCCTACTCACTCGTGCTCATCGGAGAGGACCGGCAGAACCACGCCGGGCTGCGACGCTGTCCCAACGTGCACTTCCTGGGGCGGCGCCCGTACGGCTCGCTGCCCGCCTATTGCCGGGCGTTCTCAGCCGGGCTTCTGCCGTTTGCCCGGACCCGCATGACGCGCAACGTCAACCCGATCAAGCTGCGCGAGTATCTCGCCGCCGGCCTGCCGGTGGTCTCGACGCCGCTGCCGGAGGCGGAGCGGTATTGGCCGGAGGTCCGGATCGCCGCCGATGCGGAGAGCTTCGCCCGGGCCTGCGACGAAGCGGTTGCCGACGCGGCCCCGGCACGACGGCACGCCCGCAGCCGGCTGGTTGCCGACGAGACCTGGGACGCGGTGGTCGAGCGCCTCTCGATGTTGGCCGACAATGCCCCGACAGTGCCCTCGCCGGCGGGTGCGGTGCCGGCGGTGGTTTCGTGAATTGCGAATGCTGAATTGCGAATTGCGAATGATACGCTTGCAGGATCCGTCGTGGCGGACCGGCTCTTTCCACACTCTGTAATCGTGCTGTGTTTCGGCCGCTTCAGCGGTCGGTCCCACTTGGCTTGGGCGCGCGGATGGCGATCCTGCGTCACTTCTTGACCGGCGGCCCGGCCAGGATTTCAAACTGATCCATGGGCGACGTATCACCGCTGCGGATCAGGTCGACGTCGCGCCGGATGGTGGCCGCGGTGGTCTGGATATAGCGCCGCGCGACGGCCCGCTTGCGCTCGCTGGCCGTGGCCTGCCGCAGGAACAGATGACCGACGATCACCGCGATGGCCGAGTCCACCAGCCGCCGGCCGGCGAGGTCCATGTACTGGCCGCCTTTTTCCTTGATCACGCGGATGCCGTCCAGCACCAGGTCCTTGCCCTGGCTGAGGGTCTGCCGCAGGTCGCAGAGCAGGGCGTCCGTATACTCGCGTTCCTCGTATTCGGTGACCAGCTTCTCGAACGCACCGCCGCAGACGCCGCGTACGGCCGCGACGACCTGGAGCTGGCTGGTGCCCTCGTAAATGGTGGTGATGCGGGCGTCGCGGAGGTGTCGCTCCACCGGGTAGTCCGTCATGTACCCCGATCCGCCCAGCACCTGGATGGCGTCGTTGGCCACCTTCACGCACATCTCGGATGCGTAGTACTTGCTCATGGGCGTCAGCATTCCGTTCCGCCGCTTGAGCACGCGGGCGTCGTTCTTGCGACGCTTCACCTCGTCCGGATCGGCGGGCGTGTTGAACTCCAGCACGCGCAGGTTGTTGTTCTCCACGTCACAACTGCAGCTTGCCTCGTACGTCAGGGCCCGGGCCGCCTCGATCACGATCCGCATGTCCGTGATGAGCTCCGCCACCGCGGGCAGCCTTTCGATCGCCACGCCGAACTGCTTGCGGCTGTGGCCGTAATCCCGAGCCACCCGGAAGGCCGCCTCTGCGATGCCCAGGGACTGCGCGGCGATGCCGATGCGGGCCCCGTTCATGAGGCTCATGGTGTACGAGATCAGGCCGAGTTGCCGTTCGCCGATCAGCTTGGCGGGCACGTCGTCGTACACCAGCTCACAGGTGGGTGAGCCGTGAATGCCCAGCTTGGTCTCCAGGTGCCGCACCTTCAGGCGGGGCGATCGCTCGTTCACAAACAGGCTCAGGCCGCGGCCGTCCTTCACGTCCGGCTCGCTGCGGGCCAAGGTCAGCAGCACCTCGCCGCAGCCGTTGGTGATGAACCGCTTGACACCGGTCAGCCGCCACTGGCCGTCGTCGTCCTGCCAGGCCCGCAGCCCGACGGATTGCAGGTCCGACCCCGCGTCGGGCTCCGTGAGGGCCATGGCACCCGTCAGCTCGCCGTGCGCGAAGCGGGGCAGGAACTCCTTCTTGATCTCTTCGTCGGCGAACGCGTTGATCGTCTCCGCGATGCCCTGCAGCCCGAAGATGTTCATCAGCGACGCGTCGGCCCGGCTGACGATTTCGTTGGCCATGGTGTAGACCACGTTCGGGCAGTTCAGCCCGCCGTACGCCCGAGGCAGCGTGAAGCCCATCAGGTCGGCCTGGGCCAGGGCCCGCAGGTTCGCGCGCACGCCATCGCCCAGCGTGACCGTGCCGTCCTCGTTCAGGTGGTTGCCCTCGTGGTCCACGTCCTCCGCGCGCGGGGCGATCTGGTTGCCCGCGACGTCTCCCACGATGTCCAGAATGCGGCGGTAGTTGTCCACCGCGTCCGCGGCGTCCACCGGGGCGTACTCGCCGCCCGGGCCGTCCGTTGCCCGGAAGTCGTCCTCCTGGATCGTGGCGATGCCCGCCAGGTCCAGGTGCTCGAACAGGAACTGCAGGTCGTCATTATCGCGAAAGAAGTTCGGCATGTTTTTGCTCGGCCTCGATGCTGAGAAAACTCGGCTTTCTCTGATTCGCCCCCGGCGGCTACGCCCGCTCCTTGATCGCCCGAATCATCATCGGGATCACCTTGTTCAGATCCCCGACGATGCCGTAATGGGCCACGGAGAAGATCGGGGCCTCCCGGTCCCAGTTGATCGCGATGATCTTCGCGGATTCCTCCATCCCCGCCCGGTGCTGCACGGCCCCGCTGACGCCGCACGCGATGTACAGGGCCGGCCGGACGGTCGTGCCGGTCTGGCCGACCTGGTGCTCCTTGCCGATGAACCCGCTGTCCACTGCCGCCCGCGACGCGCCCACCACGCCGCCGACCGCGGCCGCCAGGTTGTGGATGAGCTTGAAGTTCTCCTTGCTGCCCACGCCGCCGCCTCCGGTGACGATGGTGCGGGCGGCCTTCAGGTTCACCTTACGCGGCTCGCGATGCCGTTCGATGAGCCGCATCGCGAGATCAAAGTCAGTAAACGCGACCTTCTCCTCGATGATCTCCCCGCTCCGCCGCGGATCGCCGCTTCCCAGGGCCATCACGCCCTCGCGGACGGTGGCCATCTGCGGCCAGCGGTCGTGGTTGATGATCGTCGCGATGATGTTGCCGCCGAACGCCGGCCGCACCTGCAGCAGCAGGTCCCTGTGCGTGACGCCCGCCTTGGTGTCTTCGTAGTCGCCGATCTGCAGGTCGGTGCAGTCGGCCGTCATGCC
>CAZBFW010000379.1:0-4784 GCA_964491135.1 uncultured Phycisphaeraceae bacterium
GAGATAATGAGCGGTGACTGGAGTTCAGACGTGTGCTCTTCCGATCTGTGCAATCCCGGTTCTTCGCGCCGGCCGCGGGCGTGCCGGAAGACCCGGTGACGGGCAGCGTCCACGGACCCCTGGCCACCTACCTCGTGGTGAACGAGCTCGTTCCGTTCCACAGGAACACGGCGGCCGTTCACTGCGTGCAGGCCGAGCCGGGCGGCCGGGCGGGTTCGATCCGGGCCATGGTGACGCAGCATCCGGGGGAGGGCTATTCCGTCCGCATCGCCGGTCAATGCGTGACGACGATGAGAGGCAAGCTGACGGTCTGAGAGACGGCGAAAGGGATCCCGACGGGCGGGGCCCGGAGACGGTCAGCGGCGGGAGTCTGTTGAGTATGCTCGTGCAAGGCAAGGAATACGATCTGGTGGCGGCGGGACACATCTGCCTCGACATCATCCCCGAGATCCCGGACACCGGCGCCCGGACCATGGGCGACATCTTCCGGCCCGGCTCGCTGGTGAACATCGGCCCCTGCGCCATCAGCACGGGTGGTCCGGTGTCCAACACCGGCATCGGCGCGGTGAAGCTCGGCGTGAAGGTCGCCTTCATGGCGAAGGTGGGCGACGACGAGCACGGTCAGATCATCCGGCGGCTGCTGGAGCGGTCGGGCAGCAGCGAAGGCATCCGCACGGCACCGCGCGTCAGCACGTCGTACACGGTGGCCATCGCACCGCCGGGAATCGACCGGATGTTCCTCCACTGCCCGGGAGCGAACGACACCTTCACCGCGGACGACGTGAACTTCGACCTGGTGGCCCGGGCCGGACATTTTCACCTGGGCTATCCGCCGCTCATGCGCAGCCTGTACGAGAACGAAGGGCGGGCCCTGGCCGAAATCTTCCGGCAGGCCAAGGCCGCGGGCGCGACGACCTCCCTGGACATGTCGCTGCCCGACCCCACGACGCCCTCCGGCAAGGCCCCCTGGTCGCGCATCCTGGCGAACGTGCTGCCCCACGTGGACGTTTTCCTGCCCAGCATGGAGGAGGGGTTCTTCATGCTGTATCCCGAGGAGTTTCTCACGCGAAAACGGCAGCACGGGGGCGGCGAACTGCTCGACCACATCCGCACCGCCGAGTGCTCTCGCATGGCGGGTCAGTTCCTGGACATGGGCGTGTGCATGACGTCACTCAAGAGCGGGCACCGCGGCTACTACTTCCGCACCGCCGATGCCGCCACGTTTGCCCGCATGGGGGCCGCGAAGCCGGGCGAGCCGAAGAGTTGGTCCAACCGCGAGCTGTGGTGCCCGGCCTTCCGACCCGCCCGCATCGCCAGCGCCACCGGCTCCGGCGATTCGTCCATCGCGGGCTTCCTGGCCGCGTTTCTGCGGGGCATGAGCCTGGAGGACTGCCTCCGCACGGCCAATTGCGCGGGCTATCAGAATCTGCACGCCCTGGATGCGGTGTCCGGCATTCGTTCCTGGGCGGAAACGATGGAGATGCTGGCAAACGATGACCTGACCATCATCGACCCACGCGTGGAAAGCGAAGGATGGCGAGAGCACCCATCCCGAAACATGTGGATCGGGCCGAACGACAAGGCGGCGTGAACGCACCCCCATGGGCCCGTCGCCGGATACGGCCCGCTCAGGCCAGGAATTCGAGAATCCCGTCGAACGTCTCGAAATACCCGCAGCACAGTTCCTGCGTTCCGCTTTCACGGATGTTGCCACCGGCGAAACCCAGCGTCGGGAACCCCGCAATCCGCACCGCGCATACGCCCGCGCCGCTGTCCTCGATGCCGACCACCCGGTTCCGCCGCTCGAACGGGATGCCCAGCCCCACGCGACAGGTCTCTGCATACAGCCACGGGTGCGGCTTCGGCGATAGCTCGCCGAGTGTGCCCGCCTCCCCCTTGTGCAGGGGGAAACCGGCCGTGATGATCGCGTCGTAGAATTCTCTGGGGTCGCCGAGGGCGAGCCGGCGAAATGCGGAGATGATCTCCGGCCACGCCTTCTCGTAGAGTCCGGACGTGACCAGCCCGATCCGGATGCCGCGGGCCTTCAACTCCAGCAGAAACTCCTTGAGCCCCGGCGACGGCGTGAACGCATCCTGGCGACCCCGCCCGGCGAGAATCTCCGCCAACTCCCGCCGCGTGTGCTCGAAATAATACCGCCGCGCCTCTTCCACCGTCTTATCGGGGCAGTACCTGCGGATGGCGTATTGCAGGTGCTCGGAAACGCTGTGCCCGGAGACGTACGGCACATCGTCGTCAGCCAGCCGAAAGCCCGGCTCGTTCCGCAGGCTGGCCGTCGAGAGTTCGAACATCCATATCAAGAAGTGCTCACTGCGGACACTGGTGCCGTCCAGGTCCATCAGCACTTCCTCGACCGGCTTCTCCGGCGAAACCGGGTGCACGCGGTAGTAGGCCGGGTATCCCATGGCGGACTTGACGTACGCCAGCGCATGGTCAGCCCAGGCGATGAACTCCACTTTCCGGTCCCCGGTGGTGGTGATGGAGCACACACCGTCCCTGCCCACGCGGTGAATGCCGTCCGACGCCGCTTCCAGCGACACAAAGCCGGAGGCATCGGAAATGCAGCCCAGGCCGGGAATGTCCACAAGCGTGCCCATGCGTTCTCCTCTGTGGCCGCTCAACGCCGAATGACGGCCATGCCCCAGTTGGACGGATCGATCCAGTTGCGGTCGGTGCCGTTCCAGGTCAGCCTTCGGCCGGGGTCGTTTCCGGCCGGGGCCCAGTCGTCGGAATCCAGATCGTTAAGGGTTATGTCGAACCCGATCGCGGTGCCGTCTGACAGGTCGGGAACGCGATCCATCAATGCCGTCAACGGGATGGCTGCCTCCAGGGCGTAGCCGGTCTGCGTACGCCGGGCGGCGACCTGAGCCTCCGTCAGAATCACATCCCGATGAAACCAGAAGACGACGGGTCCGGCGTGCTGCCCGTGATCCGGCGCCAGGCCGATCTGGAAGTCTACGGTCCTGTCGATAACCGTACGCCGGGCCGGACCGGCCAGTCCGAGGAACAGCTCGATGGAGTCTCCCCTCCAGATCTCGTTGGGTGTCTCTGCATTCACCATCGGATCATCGTCCTGTACGTCTGCCGCCACGTAAATGGTGTTCGCGTCCAGAGTCATTCGCACGCCGGCTGACGCGTTCCCCTGGCTCCACTGGCCGCGATCGCGGACGACCTGTTCCGCCTGGTCGACGCGGACCGCGGGAACGTCCGGCCAGTCGCTCAGATCTCCATCGATGACTAGTTGTCGCCCGAACGTGTCGACCTTGTGAACACGAAAGGGGCGACTCGCACGGCGTCCATAGTGGAGCCTCCAGGCGCAGGGCGCGTTCCGGCCGGCTGCCGAACCGGCCGGCACAGGGATCTCAACCTGTCGGGTTGCATGTCCGTCGACGGCGACGGGGAATGCAGCGATGACTCGCGACTGTTCGTCAGGGGTCTCTTCGATCCATTGCACGGGCTCGTCCCACGGGCGTGATACGCGGTTGGCCACCGTCGCGTCGATGCGCAGCTTCTCCCCGTCCTTGTACGGGCGGATGGTCAGCTTCAGGTCTGGCGTGATTTCCACCTCTGCCGTGCGTTTGAGCCGGATGGTACGCCGGTCGCCCGCCGGGCCATAGCTCACGCGGATGACCGCCTCGATCGGCACACGCCCGCTCTGGGCATCCGCGTCGCACGTGAGGCGCTGCGTCGCCGGGTCCCATTGTACGCCCTGGCCGCTCCGGACGGATTCCACGAGGAACCGCGGTTCATACAAAGACCCGGCGAATCGAGGATGCGCTTCGATGCGAAGGGGTGCCGATTCACCGGGTGACAGGATGGTCAGCGCGGCGGAGAACCGCGTGGCCGCATCCGGCAGGTACGGCATCGGGTCCACGGGGTGGACGAAGACCGGGTTGGCGGTGATCGTGACGGGTGCGACTCGCGTTCCGTCGCCCAACGCGCCGGCCATCGTCGCCGGCGTCGTCGTCGTTTCACCGAACGGCCCGACGACGGTCAGCTCTTCACGCTGCCCGTGAACGGCCACCACGGTGGAACCGTCCGGTTCGCGTGCCCAGAGGGCGACGCGGAATCCCCCGGTCGCGGAATCATGAAACAGCACGCCTTCGACACCGTCATCCAGGTCGGACAACCGTCCGATGATCTCCCTGCCGTCGACCTCCGCGACCATCGTCCGGTATGCGTGAAATGCCTGCTTCCGCTCGCCCGCAGCCGTCACCAGGCCGAGCTGGCTGTCCCACGTGTCCGGCCGGTCATCGAACCAGTTCTGCAGGTCAAAGTAATAGAACCGCTTCACTCCCAGGGCCAGGCACAGCAGGTGATTGCGAACGACGTACGCCGCCTGGAGCCGCTGGGCGTCGCGCTGACCCGTCAGGAGAGTTGTGACGCCCGACTCACTGATCTGAATCGGCTTGTCGTCGCCGTAGCGCCGCATGACGGCCTGGATTTCGGCCAGCTCACGCGGCACTTCCTCCTCCGGCGCGTGGCTTCGATAGTAGTGGTAGTCGAAGACGTCGAAGTAGTCCTTCGCTCCCCGCTCGTACATGCCCTCGACAAACGTGCGGTCCCACCAGCCCAGTGGGGCGATGGCCGGAGCGCAGAGCAGGGCGTTCGGATCGGCCCTCTTGAACGCCGGGTACGCCGCCTTCAGCAAACGGACGTAGTCATCGACCTTCGGCTCCGGGGTCCAGAACGGAGCGATGTTCGGCTCGTTCCAGAGCTCCCAGTGCGGCGCCCGGCCGCGGTATCGGCTGACGGTCCGATAGACG
>CAZBFW010000380.1:0-4783 GCA_964491135.1 uncultured Phycisphaeraceae bacterium
ACACCCTATCCTACACTCTTTCCCTACACGACGCTCTTCCGATCTAGCTTGGCCCGCCGGTGACGGCTCTGATCTGGCCGTTTGCGGAGGGTCGATTCGTTCCTCTGGACGACCCGACCTGGCGTGCATTCCTGACCGACCAGGACTGGAATACGCTCGAAGGCCTGGGCATGCCGTTCTGGGGACTTTACGGGGCTGAGGGGTCACTCACGTACATCGTGACCAACCGTTATCACAACCGGATCGAGTTCGAAAACGCGGGTGAGCACCTGCGAATGCGATTGGAGCACACATTCCCAGCCGCCCGGTCGGAATGGACGCATGGGGTTGTGATCCGGCGGAGCGAAAACACGTCGCCAGTGGAGCCCGCACGACAGTTCCGCCAATGGCTGATTGCCGGCGGCGGCTTCGTGCCCATGCGCGACAAGCTCAAGACCGTGCCGAAGGCGGAGCGGCTACTCGGGGCTCCACATGTCTACCTGTGGGGCGACACCTTGTTCTCCCGGCACGACCTTCCGAAAGAACAGTGGCAGCCCTTCTGTCAGGCGCTGGTTCGCCAGGGAGCAGCCGAAGCGTCCTCCGTGGGTAAGCGGATCCGGGCGCTGATGTCCCCCGAACAGTGGAAACAGGTGGAGGAAATCGCGACGCTGGACTGGCCGTACGACCAGATCAAAACGGAAGTGGCCAACGCGCTGTCGGCGCTTCTGGAACGGCCTGACTTCTATGACGAAGCAACGTGGCGAGACGTCACGTTGCCGGAGGACGCGCGGCGGTTGCTGCAGGCCGATCGAGACAAGCTGTCGATGCGCGACATGCGCCGGATCAACGCCCTCGCTCTGCATGCTGCCTTTCCGGAAATGTTTCTCCCCGTAGACCAATGGGGCGACGGCGTGTCCTCCAAGATGCTGCGCATGCTTCAGAAGGCGGGCCTGGAGCGGGTGCGGCTGTGCGTCGCAGGCTGGGAAGGCATCGAGAAACGGCCGGAGGTGGCGCAGTTGGCCGATGAGATGGGGTACCTGTTCGGCACATACGATTCATTCCATAGCATTCATGATCCGAAGCTGGCGGGCACGGATGTTTCGTGGACCACGGCCCAGTTTGATCGAGAGCTGTTCGAGAAGGGTCCGATCGTGACGAAGGACGGAAAGAAGCGATCGGGCTTCAAGGGTCGCGGCTATCTCCTGAGTCCGCAGGCCGCCCGTCCGTGGGTGGAGCGACGTGTAAGGGCCAACATGCACAACGTTCCGTACAGCTACTACTTTGTGGACTGCGATGCGTACGGACAGGTTTTCGACGACTATTCACCTCTTCATCCAGGCACCCAGGCTCAGGACGCCGCGGCGCGAGTGGACCGGCTGCGATGGCTCGGCGAGACCTTCGGCACGGTGGTCGGCTCCGAGGGTGGAAGTTCGTATGCGGCTCCCGCCGTGCATGTCGTTGAGGGCGTACTGACACCCGTGATCGGCTGGGGCGATCCGGACATGAAGGACCGAAACTCGCAATATTACTTGGGCGGTTACTACCCGCCGGACGGACCGCGCGTATTCGTCCAGCCGGTACCGTTGAAGGAGGAGTACGTCCGCCTGCACTACGACCCGCGGTTTCGGCTGCCCTTGTACGAGATCGTGTTCCACGACTCCGTCGTTTCCACGCATCACTGGAGCGCGGCCAGCCTGAAGTTCTCGAACGTCCGGGAAACGGCAGCCCTCACGGAGATTCTCTATCAGGTCCCGCCGCTGTACCATCTGAACCTGGACGAGTGGCGTAAGCACCGAGAGTCCATTCTGAGGCACTACTCCTTCTGGGCCCCGATTCACCGCGCCGTCGGATTCAAGCCCATGACAGATTTTGCCTGGCTGACCCGCGACCGCCTCGTGCAGAAGACGGTCTTTGAAGGCGGCGCGGAAGTGATCGCCAACTTCAGTGGCGACGACTACGAGGCCAAGGATCTCGGTGTTCCGAGGCGAAGCGTCATCGTTCGAGGCCTGACCGGCAGTCCCCGGGAGCCCTATCGGCCGGACTACTCGAAGACGCCGTAGTCTCGACGAGTGCCGGTCGCGTCAGCCCGTCCCTGCCAAGTCGGGTATCGCTCCCTTCCCGCATCACGGCCCGGTGTAAGCGGCTTGAAGACCCGCAAAATCAGCCAGGTCCACGTGGCCGTCGTCGTTACCGTCCATGAATCGGCACGGGTCGCCTGCGGGGTAGGTGGCGTTCGGGCCGGTCAGGCAAATTGCGAAGGCGGCCACGTCTGCCAGGTCCACGTCGCCGTCGCGATCCGCATCATACCGCAACGCCGGTTGACGCAGGCGCGTCAGCACGCGTTGCATGACCTGCCCTCGCACCGCGTCGGACGTGATCGTCTCGAGCGGCACGGTCATCAGAACCACGCGGTACGTCACGCCGTCGTACTCGATCCCCGCCGTCCCGCCGGTGCCGCCGACGTAGTCGAGAATCCCCGTCGCGCCCGGCCGCGGCGTGATGCGCTCCGCGAAGTGAACCCGGTACGCCGCGCCGTGGGCAGGGTCGAAATCGAACGCCGGCAGCCCATCCAGCAGCCCGCCGGGCGCGGCGGCCACGTTGTACGTGTTCGAAAAGTAATCCACGTACTCCGCCCCCAGCACGTCACGGAAGAACACCGCTCCGTGCTGCTGCGCCACCAGGTCGTATCCCACCTGGGCGCCGGAGATGAACACGGCCCCGCCCGCGGCCAGGTAAGCGGTCACCGCCGCCTGTTCCGCCGCGTTGAACGTGAAATCCTCATCCCGCTCCTCCCCGCAGGGCCAGTCCACCACAGCATAGTCCTCCAGCAGAACGGCACCGGACTGCACGGCTTCGTTGCTGCACGACGAAAACCCGACGCCTTCCTCCGCCGCCAGCAGGGCAGCCGCGTGTTGCCGCACGTAGTCGTACGAGTTGATCTGCCGCCACAGCGGCCGGGTCATGATCTTTCCCGGCCCCTGGCTGAACACCGGGTTCTGGGCCTTCCGCAGGCGATCGTAGCCGTTCACGATGAGCACGTCCGCCGTGCCGGTCGCCGGCCGGCACACGACCAGCGTCTCCGACGGCATGGACTCGCCGCCGTCGTTCGTGGCGGCCACCCGGAAGAACCGCGGCTCGCCCACCGGCAGGTTGGAGATCACGGTCTCCTGCACGTCCCCCACCAGCGCAACCGGCGCGAAACCAAGTCCGTCCGTCGATCCGTAGACCACGTATCCCGTGGCGGGGTCGCCCTCGACCTCACCGCTGGCCGGTGCCTCCCAGAGGATGCGCACATTGCCCTCGCCCTCATCCAGAACCGCGACTCCCGCCGGCCGGTCCGGCGGGAACGCCAGCGGCACGGTGCTGTCGGGCAGGCTGTTCAAGAACTTGATGAACGCCTGAACGATGCTGCGTGACACGGCCGCTCGGACTCCGGCATCCCTCAACAGCGCCGCGTCCTGCGGCTCATCGTGAAAGGCGACTTCCACGAGCGTGGCGTCGAACTCATCGTTGTTGTACGTCGTCGAGATCTGAGGGGCGCCGGTTTCCTGCGGATTCGGGCGGGGAATCCAGGGAAACTCGAGCTGATCGTTCAGGAGGATCATGTCCGTTTCGATTTCGTCGCCCAGGATCGTGGCAAGCAGCGACTGGTTCAGGGTCGGCGTGGAGCTATGAACCAGAGCGACCGTTCCTCGGGCCAAGCCGGCCGATGATGCGTTGCTGTGAATCGACAGGAAGACCCGTCGCCAGCGATCGTCGTTGGCGGCATCCAGGTTCATCTCCGCCGCCCAGATCGCGGCGGAGTTGTAGTATCCCAGGTACAAAACACTCTCAAAACCGACACCTTTGTAGATGGCCTCGCTCCGGGCCCAAAACTCCGCGTCCTCTTCGTCCCGTGGATGGCCGCTCACGACGCCCGCGGGACCTGTCACGTCGCCCATTCCCACGCCCCACCGAATCGCGTCGGCGATGACCAGCCCGGCGTCGGCAGCCTGGTTCGTGATTTCCACATAAGCGTCGGTGCCGGCATCGAACCAGTACTCGCCCAGCCATATCCAACCGTTGCCGACGATCCGATGGTCGACGGCGATCTCGGTGAGACCGCCCGCGTGCTGGATGCGATAGGTCTGGAGCACCCGATCCGTCCCGTGCTTCGTGAAGCAGTACACCGGGTAGATACCCGCTTCGGGAAGAACAGGCGTGTACCGGGCGGTGGCCGACTCGACCGTGTCGGCCGCGGTCGTACGGAACGGCACACCGGAAGCCGTCACGCCGTTCTCATAGTACTTCTCGGTGTCCGTGCTGTCGTCCCAGCTGCCGGTGTACGCAACGCCCGGATCGTCGTTGTCCAGCACGACCTCGATCGGTTG
Organism: uncultured Phycisphaeraceae bacterium; assembly: GCA_964491135.1. Classification (GTDB taxonomy): domain Bacteria; phylum Planctomycetota; class Phycisphaerae; order UBA1845; family UBA1845; genus JAFGJQ01. Next base: position 4,350 of record CAZBFW010000380.1, read on the forward strand.
ATACCCTGCGGGTCGGAAGGGCACCACCGTCGCGCCCGCATTGTGGGCATGGTGCACGAGATAGTTGAGTTGCTCGAGGTTCCCATAATCTTCAACCATCAGATTCGTGTAAGGCCGCTGCAGCACCCAGCCGCTTGACATGCTGTACCACCCATGTCCCGGTTCCAGGTACACCACCACGCCGGAGAGCGCCCCCGGCACTTGCCGGGGCGCGTGAACGGTCGGCCCGCCCAGGTCGCCGAAAGCCGCCGCAGAGATCAGAACCAGAGTCGTCAGTGCAACGCGCGTCGTCGATTGAATCGGCATGATTGTGTCCCTCCAGATGGCATGTACGCTTGCCGCATGCAAGCAGCGCCCGTCGCCATTGTACCGAAATGGCGGTCCAAACCGAACCGGGTTCCCCGCTGCGGCCGGTTCGGCTCTCCCGACTCCGA
>CAZBFW010000381.1:0-4758 GCA_964491135.1 uncultured Phycisphaeraceae bacterium
TGGCGAGGCTGCGGAACTGGCCGCGACGGCGCTGGAATCGCTTCGCGAGCGCGTGGCGCCGGCAGACCTGGTTTCGCTGGCGGGCGCCATGCTGCTGGCGGTGGGCGAGGCGCCGGACGTTCGGGACGCAGTGCTCGATCTGTACCGGGCGGCGTTCGCGGACCGGCCGAACCTGCCGGGCCTGCTGGCGGAGTCCGGCCTGACCGGGGAGAAGACGCCCCGCCGCGCCCTGCGGACGCTGGAGGTCTGCCTGGCGTTGTCGCCGGGAGACTTCCTGATCGGCCGGCATGATGACTCTGCGGCCCGGGTGGACGCCATCGAACCGGGTACGTGGCGGTTTACGGTCACCACGGCCAAGGGAAGTCGGACACTGGACCCGACGGCGCTGGCCGACGCCTACGCGCCGGCCGCGCCCGATGACTACCGCGTGCTTGCTCAGTTCGACCGCGAGCGGCTGGCCGCACTGCTGGAGAAGGATCCCGCCCCCATCATCCGCACCATCGTACGGGCCCACGGCGACCGGATGACCAGCGACGATCTGGAGGTTCTGTTGACGCAGGGCCTGGTGCCGCCGGACCAGTGGACGAAGTGGTGGTCCAAGGCCCGCGGCGCGCTCAAGAAGTCCGCGGACATGACGGTGGAGGGCCGCAATCCGTACATCATCCAATACGACCCCAACGCCGACTCCCTGGAGGAGCAGACGCGGGCCGGTCTGGCCCGGATTCACGATTCGGCGGGAAGCCTCAAGGCATTACAGACGTACCTCCGCGAGGCCAAGGCCCGTGGGACGTCGCCGGACCCGGACCTGTTGCGAGACATGACCGCCACGCTGGACGCTCGGGCCCGGCGCCAGCAGGAAATCGGCAATCGGCTGGCCCTGGAGACATGGCTGATCGCCGCTCGCGCGCGGAAGGCGTTGGGCGATCCCGAGCCCGACGCGCCGGCGGTGGCCCTGCTGGCGGCGGTGGACAACCCGGAAGACTGGATCCGGGCCGTCGAGATCATCGATTTGTGGGACGACGGCTGCGCCTGCCTGGAGAAGGCCCGGCCGGAGGGGATCACCGGGCGACTGGCGGACCTGCTGCGGACCGCCCCCACCGCCGTGTGTGATGACATTGCGGAGCGACTGGTCCGGCTGAACTTTCCGCCCGACGAGTTTGATGAGCTGATCCAGGAGATCATCGCCGAGCCGATGGAGTTCCACGGAGCGCTGTTCTGGCTGTGGCAGGGGCCCCGGCACGCGGAGATCCTGAGCTCGATCACCTCGCCGGAACTGCTGCATCGCATTCTGGTCATGCTGACCGAGATGAAGCGGAACGACAAGCTCGACCGCCCGATCGTCAAGGCCGTGCGGGCGGGGGCGCGGTCGGCCCTGTCGAACCGCAAGTATGAGCGGGTCCGGGCCTGCGTCGAGGGCATGGAACTGAGCATCGGTCGAGCGGTATACACCCAGGTCCGGCGGCTGGACGAGCTGGGCCGGGCGGTCCAGGAGGACATGCTGAAGATCATCGGCGACGCGTTCCCGGCCATCTTTGCCCGGGAGAAAATCGAGCCGTGGGCCGACCCCGCCGTATTGTACGTAACCAGCGCCGGCCTGGCCGCCAAAGAGGCGGAAATCCACGACCTGGTCAACGTGAAAATGAAGGAGAACGCGCGGGCGATCGGTGCAGCGGCGGAGCACGGCGACCTGTCGGAGAACTCCGAGTACAAGTTCGCCCTGGAGGAACGCGACCTGCTGCGGGCCCGGCTGGCCCAGATGAATGAGCAGATGGCCATGGCCCGCATCCTGGAGCCCGAGGAGGTCCCGACGGACCGGGTGGGCATCGGCAGCCGGGTGGTGCTGCGGAACGCGGGAACGGGGGCAACCCGGGAGCTGGTCATCCTCAGCGCGTGGGAGGCCGATGCGGCCCGGGGCATCGTGAACTACAAGGCGCCGCTGGCGCAGGCGGTGCTGGGGCGACGTCCCGGCGACACCGTGGAACTGCAGTTTGCGGACGGGCTCGGCACGTTTGTGGTGGACTCGATATCGAACGCCTTGCGAAACGCGGGAGGTGCGCCAGGATGAAGACGGTGCTGGTGATCAACCGATACGGCATGGGGGAAGGGGATGACACGCTGGCCCACGAGCTTCTCACCACCTTTGTGAACAAGGCGTCCGCCCTTCGCGACCTGGACGCGATCTGTCTTTACAACGGGGGCGTGAAGGCGATCTTCGAAGGTTCGCCCATGCTGCCCGCCCTCTCCACGCTGCACGAGCTCGGCGTGGAGCTGATCGCCTGCGGCACCTGCGTGAATCATTTCGCCTCCCCCGAAAAAGTGAAAGTGGGCCGCGTCGGCTCCATGGATGACATTCTCTCCACCCTGCACAAGGCCAGGAAGGTCATCACGCTCTGACGCGGTGTCCGGATCGGCGCACACGCCGGATCATCCACGCGCTCGCGGCAGTTCAGCCGTGCTTGAACCGAATGCGCCCTCGTCTGTCAGGTCGGTCGTCGCCTTGGTATACTGATCGCGATGGATCGTGCGGCGCAAAAACGCACGTCACGCCGCACGCATCCAATCACTCGACCTCACACGTCAGGAAGGAGCAAAGCGATGAAACGGACTGTGTCTGCGGGGGTGGTCACGGCAGTTCTCGTCGTGGTTGGTGCGGCGGGCACACGCGCGGATGCAGCGGGAACGGCGTTCTCGTATCAGGGGCAGCTCAAGCACGAAGGGGCGCCGGTCAACGACACGGTGGACTTCCAGTTCACCCTGTGGGACGCCGTCAGCGGCGGCGGGCAGATCGGCAGTGCCGTCAGCAAGAACGGCGTCGGCGTGACCGACGGCCTGTTTACGGTGGAGCTGGATTTCGGCACGGGCGCGTTTCCCGGGCCGGCGCGCTGGCTGGAGGTCGCGGTCCGCGGAACGGGCGATCCGGGCTTCACCGCGCTCACGCCGCGCCAGGAGGTGACGGCCACCCCCTACGCCCTTCACGCGAGCGGCCCCTGGGTCTCCGGCACGGGCGGCACGCTCACGTACACCGGCGGCAACGTCGGCGTCGGCCAAGCGAGCCCCATAGCGCGCCTGGACGTGCTTGAGACGCAGCCCGGCGTCAACGCGGCGTGGATCGAGCATCGCGGCTACGATGACCACACTCCCGCGTTGGTCGTCCGCCACCAGGTGAGCCCGGATTACGGGATCGCGATCGTGGCCCAGGGGGATCACAAGGCCATCTCGGCGGGCGTCTCGCCGTCGGGCTCCGGCACGTACTACGGAATCGACGGGTTCGTCAACGGAGGCAGCGGCACGAACTACGGCGTGTACGGCTATGCCCGCGGCAGTGGCACGAACTATGCGATCTACGGAGAGGCGGAGGAAGGCATCGCGAACTTCGGCGGCTACTTCGTGGGCAACGTGTACGCCGGCGGGAATGTCGGCATCGGGACGAACGCCCCCGTCTCGGCTCTGCACGTCAACGGCGGGACGATCACGCAGCTCGACAGCGGCCCCGCCGGCGCGTTCGGCAAGACGTCGGTGTTTGCCCAGGAGGGAACGCTGGATGCCAATGGCGACTTCGTGATCAACATTCCCCGCTCGCTGTATCAGACCTGGCCATACGACAATTTCGTGTTCAAGACGGAGACGTTCGTATCTCTGGACTACAACTCGGGGTTTCCGCACGATAACAAAGGCTCGGCCTACTCCATGGCCCTGGTGGGCAAGCAGCGCGGGGCGGGGCTGGTGCACTTCAACCAGGTGATCTATGACACCAACGATGCCGTGATCGTGTTTGCCTACAGCAGCCCCGTCGTGGATACGCTGAGGATTGACGTGGACACCAATCGGGCATCGGGCATCGTGTACCGGGCGGTCGTGAAGATTTCGCACTGATGGCGGACCGGCACGGACGGAGTGTCGGGGCCTTTCGCGGAGACAAGCCATGACGATTTCTCGATGGGCAACAGTGGTGGCCGCGGGAATGCTGCTGGCGTCGGCGATCGGGGTCGAAGGTCCGCAGGCCCGGGGATACGAACTGGACTGGTACACCATCGACGGCGGCGGGGCGACGTGGAGCGCGGGTGGCGGGTACGAACTGGGAGCCACCATCGGACAGGCCGATGCCGGCGCGATGACCGGCGGCGCCTATGCGCTGGCGGGTGGATTCTGGTTTACCCATCCCCAGGGCGACTGCAACGGCGACGGCGTGGTGAGCGTGCTTGACTACGTGGACCTGGAGGCGTGCCTGGACGGCCCGACGGCCGGCCTTGGTGCACCCTCGTGCGCCTGCTTTGATTTTGACGAAGACGACAACGTGGATCTGGAAGACTTTGCCGAGTTCCAGGTGCTGTTCACCGGTTGATCGAGCCAGCCCGGATACGAGAGCGCAGCGGTGGACACCGGGCCGCTCCGGCGGAAGGCTCGGCCAGGGAGAGTGCCGACGCGCCGGCCCGGATCGTCCACGACGGTTTCAGGGGCGAGGGTTCGCCGGGTCGGTACGCCGTGCGGCGGATGACGCGAGATCCGGCAGGAATGGTGACGAACGGGTAGACACGCGCCCGCGGCCGCTGTGCGACGACGCGCGTGCCTGGAGCAGCCCCCCCCCGCCTCTACAGCCACCGGTCGGATTCGAACCGACGACCTGCGGTTTACAAATCGGTCCCGGGAAACCCGAAACGCGTAACTAACTATACCAGAAAGGGTTGCGATTTGCAAGTTCTGCGTCTGTTTGAGATCGGAAGAGCGTCGTGTAGGGAAAGAGTGTAGGATAGGGTGTAG
>CAZBFW010000382.1:0-4756 GCA_964491135.1 uncultured Phycisphaeraceae bacterium
CTACACCCTATCCTACACTCTTTCCCTACACGACGCTCTTCCGATCTCAACTGACTCTCCAATGTTCGCAGCCGCACGCTGTACGTGCGGATCTCTTTCTGCAAGTCGCGGTAGCGGGTGCGCTTAACCTGCCGTTCCTGCCTCGACAGTCCCTCCACAAACCGGGTCCAGGACTTGGCCCTGCGGCCGACATTGGTATTCAGAGCATCGAGGGTCGCCTGGGGATAGCGGCGGCGGATGCTGTCCGTTCGCAGGTTGAGCGTGGAGCGGGCTTGCAGAATTTTCTCCCGGGCCTGCCAGTAAAGCCGCGCCGTGTCGGTCTTGGCCAACCCGATCCGCTGCTGGATTCGCTTCAGCTCCAGGTCTGCCGCGGATTGCCGGGTCAGCGAACGAAGGCCCTCCAGTTGCTCGGCGTACGCTTCCAGGGCCGCCAGCAGCGGTTCGTCCCGATCAAACTCCAGCTGCAATTGCGCCCGCTGCTGGCGAAGCGCCGCCAGCCGCAGATGGGCCAGGGCTGTGGACCACACGAGGCGGCGCTCACGAATCCGGCCGGACTCCCGCCGGGCCGCTTCGTCGGCGGGCTGGCTGGCAGGCTGGGTCGTCGGCGTTGTTCGATGTGCGGCCAAAGCCGCCTCCGCCTCGGTCAACGCTGCCGTGGCCTGGCGAATACCCGCCTCGAACTGGTCGAGTTCCTGGTCACGCTTTGTCTGGCTGGCCGTCAGAGTGTCGCGCTGGGCCCGAACTCGCTCCGACTCGACCTCCAGGTGATCCAGCTCATCCCTGGAACGAAAGCGTGGCGAGGCCTTCTCCTCCTCGACGATCTTGCGGTAGTGGGCGGCCTGTGTCTGAAGCCGGGTGATCTCCGCCTCCGTTTGCTCGCGGCTCGCCTGTTCCTGGAGCTGCCGGATCGTCGCCAGAGTCTGTCCGTACGGTTCCAGTGTCTGCAGGTATTCAGTGAGAATCTGCCGCAACCCCTCTTTCTCGCGGTTGACGGCTTGCTGGAGGTCCGGGCTTGGCGAGCCGTCCGCCGGCTGAACGGGTTGGGTCGTTGCTTCCTTCAGATCGGCCTCGATCGCGGCCCGGACGTCGGCGACCGCCTCCAGGGTCTCCGGCACGGGTTTCGGCGTCAGCAGCTCCTCCGACGTCGCCGTGGGTGACGCCTCCTGGGCGGCACTCGTGTGGGGGGCGACCAGAGCGCCGAGCATTGCGCCACAGAGGCATAAGGACATCCTTGTCACCGGGTTCATTCAGGAAATGGTATCGCAAGCGGGAAGGATGGTCCAATCACGAGGCCGGGGCGGGCCCGAGGTCGGGCCGGTGCGTCATTGCGCCGTCCCAACAGAACGGGGACGGACGAACAGAGTTCGCCCGCCCCCGGTTGCTTTCGCATACGGAGAACCACGTCCTGCCGTGATTCTCCGCAGCAAGGGTGCAAGAGAGAGAGAGTTCTATCGTATCCGACGCCGCCGCGCCAGGATCCCGACCCCCAGGGTCAGCAACCCGATTGCGGCCGGCTCCGGAATCACCGTCATCTCGACACGAACCTTCGTCACCTGCTCATCCGCGTCAAACTGGCTCGGGTACGCGGTGCGCAGCACGATGGGTCCCAGTACCAACGGATCGCTCGTCGGAGAGGACCACGCATCCGATGGAAGTTGCAGGCTTACGGTGCTCTGCAACTCATCGGCGTCGCGCGTGGTGATGGTCAGGTCGATCGGGCCGACCAGCGCGTACGTGGCCATGTCCAGGAACAGGAACTCGATGCGCAGCGGGTCCGTCACCCAGGCCTCGCTGGCGTTCGCTTTCGTGATGGTCACGTCGCGGTAGCCGGTGTCGTTGCCCAGCGCGTCCACCATCCAGAACTGGTCCATCCAATTCTTGCTCAGATAACTCCCGCCCGCGCCGTTCACCTCAATGGGTTCCCTCTGCGCAGGGTCCGCCAGCGAGTAGTTCCACACCTCGATCGAAGACTCCGTTCCGTCATGGCCATACTCCATTCCCAGGTCAAACAGCATCGGACCGACGGCCCACGAAGGGCTGGTGAACAGGCACGCCAGCGCCACGGCCAGCGCGCAGCCTTTCAAAACCTGCATGGGGGCTCTCCTCTCTCCGTCGCTCTCTCAGAAGTGGGTGGCGTGGGCGGTCCTGGATCGGGCCGTCCGGCGCCTCCTCCCTAACTCCGCTCCTCCACTGCATCGTAGCCGATTGACCCGACGCAATCAACCGGATACCTCGCGAAATTGCCCGCGTGTCCCTGCGCCCTGGACGACCGCGCGCGGCAGGGATCCCGCCTGGCAAATATCGGACGAGGCCGCCCGCGTGGATTGCGCCGCAGGCGGCCTTGCGTCCCACGTGCGTTTGGGTATTTCGCGACTGGCGCAGACCGCCCGAGCCCGGTGACGCAAGTTCCATGGCCTCTGACGCGCCGCAGCCGGCGAGCGGGAACGGCGATGTCGTGTGGCCCGCGGCCACAGCCCGCGCGCGGCGCCCGGCGTCCGTTCAGACTGATAACTTTGCACAGTGGACGGACGGGGGTTTCCTCTCGCCGGGGACGGATGTGCGGACCGATCACGCAGCCGTGCAGCATCGCATGTCGAAGCGTGCGGCGCTCGTGGGCCTCGGCATCCAGTGGTCGCGATTTCCCAGTTTCACGAGAGTCGCGTGACAAACACGCGTCCGAGTATTGATCTGACATGCGCAAAGGCGAGATAATCATGTGCCTGGCGTTGACGCCGTGTCGGGTTGCGGTTATTCGGTCCGGCCACGGCGCGGTTATCTGCGTGACATTGTCGTGTGGGAAGCCTATAGAGCAGCGCGGGGAGTGTCCGCTGCGCCGGGCTTCCGCCTGCCGGCGTGCACCGAGCGTCGCCGGCGCATCCCCGTACAGAGTCAGGGAGCAACGGGAGGAGAAAAGATGAAGTCTAAGGCTGCAACCCAATCGACCTGTCGGATTCCGTGGCGAACCTTGCTGCTGACGGCCGCCCTCGTCGTGGGGCCGTGTCCCAGCCTGCAATACCCGCCGTCCAACACGGAGACCATCATCGGCGTGGCTATCGCCAACGGTCAGGATGTCCCGCCCTTCGCCTCGTGCAGCGTCGACGCCGACGTTGTACTCATGTTGGAGCGGGCCGCCGTGTTCACCAGCCCGGCCGAACTGCAGGCCCAGCGCGACGCCGCGGCCTACCTGCTCGACGGCTTTGGCACCTTCGGAGGTGACACCCCGCTGGTGACCGTGGGCGCCTATCCGGACAACGTGGAAGGCGGCGTGGAGGCCGCGATCAGCACCACCTGCGCGATGGACAATTACACGTGCCTCGAGAGCGAGGTCAACGCTTTCATGGCCGCTGCCGTGGTGGGCGGCATGAACCTGGCGGATGCCATCAGCGTATCGCGGCAAGCCGTGCCGACCAAGTGCCGCAAGCGCTACATCGTTCTGTTCAGCGACGGCAATCCCAATGAGCCGGACAACCCCGCCAACGCGAAGGAGAAGGCCAAAGAAGCCGCGGCACTTTGCCGCACGGCCTCTGTCGAGGGGTCTGTGGGCGTGACGATTCTGACCGTCTTCATCAACCTCACCGCGCCGCCGGTTCCGGCCGATGCGGCGACCGGAGAGGTCTTCCTGTCCTCGCAAATCGCCCGGTCCCCGGAAGGGCACTTCTCGATTACGTCGGCGGACCAGGTGCCCGCAGTCATGGACGCCATCCTCGAGCTGTTGTGCAATGACTGCAACGGGAACGGCATCCCGGACGATTCAGATTCCGAGCTGGATACGGACAACGACGGCATTCCCAACGGCTGCGAAGACTGCAACGAGAACGGAACGCTTGATTTCATCGACATCTGTAACGATCCGAACATCGACGACTGCAACCTCAACGGCATTCCCGACGCGTGCGACCTGGCCGACGGGACCAGCGGTGACTGCAACCTCAACGGTGTTCCGGACGAGTGCGATCCGGATGCCAACAACAACGGGATCCCCGACGACTGCGAGCCGGGTTGCCTCGACAGCGATGGCGACGGCGTCTGCAATCCGGTCGATAACTGTATCTTCGTGCGAAACCGCGACCAGAAGGATGCGGATGGTGACAAACGGGGCGATGTCTGCGACAACTGCCCGGACGTGGCCAACGGCGACCAGACGGACGCCGACGGCGACGGTGTGGGAAACGCCTGTGACAACTGCCCCGAAACGGCCAATCCGGACCAGGCCGATTCCGACGGCGACGGCATCGGCGACGCCTGCGACAACTGTCCCGAGGTTCCCAATTTTGACCAGGCAGACACGGACGGGAACGGCATCGGCGACGCCTGCGAGGAGCAGGAGCCCGGCCAGCCCGGAGGCGACGAGAACGACAACACCGACCCTGGCGATGACTCCGACGACGGAATCGGCGAGCCGGAACCAGGTCAGCCGGTAGTCGGCGGAGCCCGTCGGGCGCCCTGCGGCCTGTACAACGGCGTGGCGATCGTGCTGCTGCCGCTGACGATGTTGCTGTGGATGGGGCTGAGGCACCAGGCCGCTCGTCGCCGCGTGTGCTGACGCGGCCGGAAGTTGCGTGACAGAGTCGGCCGGCCGGTGGCGATCCCTTCGCGGACGTGCCATCGGCCGGCTTCCTGCGCGCGCAACGGGACGAAGACGCGTCTTCTCGACACGCCGGTGTACGGGGATCCCGGACTGCCCCGCGGTCCCGGACTTGAGGCTCGTCTGGCCACTCCCTTTCCCGCGCGGTATGCTCTACGGACAAGTCCATTG
>CAZBFW010000383.1:0-4747 GCA_964491135.1 uncultured Phycisphaeraceae bacterium
ATCCCGGTCCCGATCCCGGCGCGCCGGGAGGAGGACCTGCGGAGACCAGCCGGTCTTCGAGTTTCTAGTTCTCCAGATCGTCGCCTTCCCCAGCCTCGAAGAGGCGTAAGTGAGTAGCCAGTGGCGTGAGCCACTGGAAACTCGCGCCCCAGACGAACTGAGCCCCACCGGGGCGACAGACTGCGGCAATCACAAACGCCCGACCCCGCCCACTGCACAGCCCCCGCCGATCACAGCCCCTCCCCGCAAGGGGGCCCATCCCCCCGTCCGACGAGTCCGACCGGCCCCACTGGTCATCGACCGCCCGGCCGGAGGCGAGGCCCCCGCCTAGCTCCTGCCTGCGGCCTGGAAGGCCGAACAACTCGACCGACCCGCGCCCGCCTCCTGACCCCGCCCAACCGCCCCCCGTCCACTCATGCTGGCCAAACCGTCCCGGTGTAGACGACCGAGCGCTTACCCAATGCCAGCCGTCACCAGAGCGTTGCGCGATATCGGTGCGATGGGTGTGTTTGCGGCAGGCTCTTCTTGTGGATTCAAAGCTGATCCCGCGCCGATGGGGGAATCACATGCCGGAGCACAGCTCCTTCCGCGCCGTCCATAACGATCTTCGCCAGCTGCCTGCACTGACTTTCATTGGGCGAAGGTGTTTCATAATGAAGATGTCCGTAGACTGGATCGTCTTTGTCCTCGACGAACGTGGGCTCAAGCGGTGGCTGCACACGTTTCGTAAGCGCACCGTATGACACCAAGAGAAGACCTGGGAGCGTCCCATCCTTGAATTTCCGATGTCCCTGGTAAGCGTCAATCGCCTGCGATGTTTGGAGCGTTTCATCCTGATATGTCAAGGAGAGCGGGCCTTTTCGGTCTCTGAAAGCCTGCCATGCTACGACGCGTCTCTTTATTTGGTTGCTGAAACACACACGGCGAATGAAACGATCCGTGTCGCTGAAGCAACCTACGCCTTCTGAATCCACGCGATCAGCTCTCTTATACGATGCGTATCGTCGCTGGCAATGCTATGCTTCCGAATGCGCAGCGCTTCATCGACAGCAACCGCGATCACTTCGCCAGAAGGTGTTGCTTCAAAGGACAGTTCTCTCTTTGAGGTCTTTGAGTGGATCACAAGTGAAGCTCCCCCGTCCTCTTCAACGAAAGCTGCGTACCTGACACCAAGCGTAAAATGCAATTGACTCGCAATCGCGTTGGCTACATTACGAATCGCCAAGCTGGCCTTCTCGGAGCATGTGTTAGCGTCTGACTGCAGGTCGGCGTCAATTCTCTCGACGAAAATGCTCTGAGCGAGGGAAGCCGGAAGCGTGAATTGGCATAGTGGGACCTGTATTGTGTGTTCGCGTGTAACGCTTGTCTGTGTGGTGCTCTCATCATGCTCATGCAACGCGAGTGCGAACACATCTTTGAGTGGATACCCGAGTTCAGCAGACGACCCAGGCTTTTGAATCCGTTCGACTAGACGATCTGAATCATGCGAGCGCCAAGCGTCGCGATAATCTGCCAGCGCATACTGCAGCAGTTCAACGTCATCGCTAAAGACGTCCATGGCAGACGACGGCTGAATCTGACCAGCGAGCTTGTCGGGGGATGCAACAGCGCAATCATCCATTGTCGTCTTCCCTAAGCTTCCATTCCATCTTCGCCTGATCCGATATGAGCGCTAGAAAGAAATCTTGAAGCTCGTTGTGGAGGCCGTCCAGCGCATCCAGCACAGTCGCCCCTTCCGTCAACCGAGTGCCCGCCACGGTCGTCAAGCGAAAGCCGTCGATTTCTTCTCCGTCAATGACGCCTCTTGCTCGTTCAATTGCATAGCGAAAGTCCGTCCGCAGGCGTGTCCAAGCCGCCTCAATCTTCTGAATCGCCGATGCTCCATTTGTCGCACCGACGTGAGCGCAGGGCGCGAAGTACCTTGCCATGACGAGTTCGGGATTCGTCGCACTGATCAGGTCAACGTAGCTCATGTTCGTGACAATGATGGGCGGAATCTCCCCACCGTACGCAGCACGTGTTGCTTTGACGGTGTCCCAGAGAGCCTGTCTGAGCAGCAGATAGCGCGGGTAAGCCGGGCTGCCTCGGTGTGATTCCCGCACCCAACGTGCAACGATGAGCTGCTGTTGTACGCTCACACGAAGGCCATTAGCCTCGCCGGCAAGCACGAAGCCAGGCAACAGGCCGGGACCGATCCGAATGGGCTCATGTGGCTTACCAGGGACAATCTCGAAGTGCGGCGGTTCCTCAAGAGCCTTGAATTGATCCTGAAGGCATCGGCGGATCTCGTAAATCACCTCGTATGTGAAGTGCAGTGGTTCCTGGAAAGTGACGCGCACCGCAGCTTCCATCAACGGTAGGTTGTCGAACTTGAGTTGTTTGTACTTTCCGGACACTTCAAGCCTTTCGCACGCCGTAGGCGCATCGGGTCTCGCTTCCGTCCAGAGGAGGATATGCACTATTTACTTTATCCTCAAGGCATTAGGGATGCAACGGTCTCCCCCGATCTGGCACACATCGGGGCTGAAACCTGGGCATCGGTCGATTATGGGGGAGGAAAAGCGGGACATCACTGCACCTGATCCAGGGCCTCCTCCACACCTCGTGCCCGGGCCGGCGGCCCCCTATCGCACCACGCCTGAATGTCCTCGTTCGTCTTCACTGTCGTCCGAAATGCCCCAAGCCGCCCGTCCCCATCCGGCCAGGGACAAACCGCTTACCGGAAGTGTAGCACAAGCCCCGGCACGCCCAAAGCTGAGAATCCGCCCGGCCCGGTTATTCCGGCTTGAGTTGCCGGGTCATCAGGTCGTGGATGGCTTCGCGGGGGGAGCGGTGGTCGTGCAGGACGGAAAACACCGCGTGCGTGATCGGCATCTCGATGTTGTGACGCAGGGCCAGCTCCAGAACGGCCTCCGTGGTGGGGATGCCTTCAATCACCGATGGGGTGGAGTCAATCACTTCCTGCACGCTCATCCCGCGGCCGATCTTCTCGCCGGCGGTGCGGTTGCGGCCGATGGGGGATATGCAGGTGGTCACCAGGTCGCCGATGCCGGCCAATCCCTTGAACGTGCTGGGCTGCGCGCCCATGGCCGCCCCCAGCCGCGTAATCTCCACCAGCCCGCGCGTGAGCAGCGCGGCCTTGGCGTTGTCGCCCGCCCCGATGCCGTCGATGATGCCGGCCGCCAGGGCAATCACGTTTTTCGTGGCACCGGCCAATTCGACGCCGATGCGGTCGTTGTTCGTATAGACGCGGAAGGTCTCCGTGGAGAATGCCCGTTGCACCAGCTCCGCGAGGTTCAGGTCATCCGCGGCGGCCACGACCGTGGCGGGCAGTCCGCGGGCCACTTCCGGTGCGATGCTCGGGCCCGACAGGGCGACCACCGGCACGTCACCCAGCACGTCGCGGATGATCTGCGTCGGCCACATCAGGTGGTCGATCTCCAGCCCCTTGGTCACGGAGCAGACGGGCACGCCGCGCGGATAGCGGCTGCGGAGGCCCTCCCACACGCTGCGCATGTACTGGCACGGAACGGCGGAGATGATCAGCTCCGTGTCCGTCAGCGCCTCGCCTTTGTCGGCCGTGGCGTGGAGATTGTCGGGCAAGGGGTGGCCGGGAAGGAAGCGGCGGTTCTCGCGATCCGCCGCGATCCGTCGGACTTGCTCCTCGAAGGGCCCCCAGAGTCGCACGTGCAGCCCGCGGCTGGCGAGGATCAGCCCGCATACGGTGCCCATCGCACCGTCGCCGATGATGGTTGCGATTTCAACCGGTGTTGCCATGACCACCGTTTGCCGGTTCGCCCGGCCGGACGGGCGCGGCGGCTGAATGGTTGTTCCCTGCGACTGCGACCGGCCCGCCGCAACGCAGGACGAGGGGGCCCGTCAGAAGACGAACGGCTGCTGCACGTTCAGGTAATCGTAGAAGAAGCTCGTGAAGAAGTTGCTGGCGACACTGACCGCCCATTGGGTCAGCAGGTCGGTCGGATCGCAGCCCGCCGTCTGCAGAAGCACTCCGGCCCCCATCACGCCCGCCGCCGCCCGCACGAATCGATTCCACCTGTTTCTCATAAACCTGTTGTCTCCACATGCCGGGCGTATCCCCGACATGCAATCAAATGGCTTTGACCGGAGCCTCCGGATCACCACTCGTGTGCCGATAACCTCGCGCGCCGCCGGCCGGACGCAGCCTATTCAACCTTCGGCGGCTCCTCCAGCAGCACCAGCTCGTCGGCCACGATGATCGGGACCGGGTCGACGCTGTCCACCTTCAACTGCTTCGTCCGCGCCCGCACGCCCACCCGCCGGCCGAGGTACTTCGTCACGTCAATCGGGCTGTCCGGCGGGATTTCCACGTAGGCCAGCGTTCGCGTCACGTCCTTGCCCGGATCGAGCAGCCGGTACCGGCGCGGCCCCGTCGGAGAGGCGTACACGGCGCTCTCCCGCAGCTCTCCCTCGGCGGCGAAGCCTTCCGGCTCGCGGATGCGAACCGTCTTGATCCGTTCCCGCTCGCGGGCGAACTGCTCGCGCTCCCCCGCGATCCCGCTGTGCACGTCGTACGCCTTCTTGACGGATTCGATCGTGGCCGCCAGGTCCTGCAACTGCGCCACCCGCGTCTTGGAATAATGGGCCGTGTACTCGTCCTTCGTCTGGTTGGCCAGGGCCTGGAACTTCTCCGCCAGGGGGCGGACGTTTCGCTCGAACAGCGGCTTGGTCATCTCGGCCTTCACCGCGGCCTCCAGGTTCTCCAGAA
>CAZBFW010000384.1:0-4743 GCA_964491135.1 uncultured Phycisphaeraceae bacterium
CGTAGAGGGCGAGGATGTCATCCCAGAACACGACATCCACCGTGAAGGGCTTGCGTTTGCGGGCGTTGAGCCGGCGGAGGACGGCCTGGATCTTTACGTCACGCGGTGCCGTGGTCGCCAGGATGAAGTGAGCGAGTTGCGGCTTGAAGCGGGTAGCCTTCTCGATTTCGTCCGTCAGCTCCCGCTTCGTAACTTCGCCGCCGAGGTTGCCGTCGTGGCCCTTGCATTGGACGCCGTGGTAATCGGCACCGTTGGGCTGGCCGTAGATGTCCACACCGTGCTGCGGCTGCCCGGTGCGCCCGTGCATGGCGGCCTTGACCCCCCAGTGGGCCTCGTACAGGTCGCGCATGTTGCGCTCGAACTGCTGCCAGTCCTTTGGGGGCGGAACCTGCATGGAGGATGGACGGAAGCTCATACGAGACCTGCGCTCAACGCGCTCCGCACGGCCAGACATGAGCGGCGAATCACAGAACTGACGGGCCCAGCCGACCCCGCGGTGCGGCGACGTGCATTGTAGCACGTGCCGGCCGTGTCGACACGCATTCGCCGGCAGGGTGGGTCATTCCAGCCGCGGCGGGGAAAGGCGGTGTGGGATTCGAGAGGCGGATTTATTCCGGGAAAGCGGGCGACGAATTGGGGAGGGAGTCGGCGAGAGGGTGCCCGTCGAGTTCGGACGTGCCGCGAAACGGCAAGCCTGGGGACGGGGGGATGGCTCGCTCGTGTCCGTTTCACCACTGCTCGAGAGCAGTGGCACATTCTTCAGGCAGAGACACGAAGACGCGCCGGGCAGGATTCGAACCTGCGACCGCCGGATTAGAAATCCGTGGAGCGAACGTCGAACCGATTGATAACCAAACGGTTGTGAGCGACGGCGCGCCGGTTTGTCGCCCAGTTTGTTCATCCGACACGGAAAACCGCACTTCGGGGAGTGCTGAGGGCGGGGAGAATCCGTCCGGCGGGGTCGAAGGAAACCCCGCTGACGCGGCTGCCGACCTCGCCGAAGCGCTGGCGATGATCGCCCGGCTGCCCGGGCTGACTGACGCGGAACGGGCCGGTCTGTCCTGGGGTACGGTGAAGCGAGCTAAGACCGCGCTGGGGATTCGCGCCGACCGCTACGGATTCGGGCGTGCCGGGCAATGGCTCTGGTCCTTACCAACCGCCATAAGGGATCACAACGAGAACCTGCGCTCCTATGGAAAACCTGCGCCCCTATGCGATTTCGACCCCGAGAACGCGGATTCTGCGGAGCCCGGCGCAGCCCATTCCACCATAGGGGACATAGGAGCGCAGGTTCCCGGGGGTGAGACTCTATGGCCATCGGAGCGGAGTCGAGAACGGTGGTACGAGCTGTGAGCGGATCGGGGCCGCGATCCGGCAAGTACGAATGGGCGCAAAGTCTTGACAGACAGGGGCTGGTGCGCGGCGATCATGCGTTGCCCGGCAATTCCCGATTGCATTTGCACCGTGCTTCTTGGTACTATGGAATGAGCAGGTTTGATCCTTCACAGACCGCTTCCGAAAAGGAGACCATCATGTCACGCGCAATCAGCATCGTGATTCTGGTCACCGCTGCGCCCGTGTACGCGGCGACGATCCACGTACCCGCCGACTACCCGACTATCCAGCAGGCCATCGACGCAGCTCAGACGGGAGATGAGGTTGTCGTAGCGAATGGAACTTATCAGGGACCCGGCAACCGGGACCTGGATTTGGGGGGCAAGGACATCATGGTTCGCAGTGCCAGCGGCGACCCGACTACATGCATCATCGACTGCGAGGGCATGGGCCGGGCGTTCTTCTTCCACAATCATGAGACGGCGGCGGCTGTAGTGGATGGACTGACCATTCGTAACGGGTATGTCCGGGACGACAGCCAAGGTGGTTGCGCAGGCGGTGGGTTGTATCTTCGCAACTCGTCGCCGACGATCACGAACAACATAATCACGCAGAACAGTACGGGTGATTTCTACGGCAAGGGCGGAGGGATATATCTGTACAGCTCATCTCCAACGATTGCGGGGAACGTAATTCAGGGTAATAGCGCGGACTTTGGCGGTGGACTGTGGCTGCGGTCGTCTTCCGCGATTGTCGCGAACAACATGATTCTGGACAACGTTGCTGACCTCTACGGGGGTGGGTTGCATCAGTACGGGTCGTCGCCGACATACGTGGATAATACGATCAGTGGCAACCGCGCTATTCAGTGGGATGGTGGCGGCCTGCACGTGACCGCCGGGTCACCGGTAGTATGGGGCAACACGATCACGGGAAACATAGCGACTGGGAGCGTGGGCCTAGGCCGTGGTGGAGGCATCTGCTTTCACAATTCCTTCGGGTTTTTTATGGACAACGCGATCATCGGCAATCGCGCCGAACTGGGTGCCGGGCTTTACCTGCAAGATTCGGAGCCTGAGATCGTGAACACCGTTGTTGCGGGCAACACCACCAAGAACTATGGCGGTGGTCTTTGCCTGAGGCGATCGTCCGCCCGGATCATGAACACCACGATCTGCGCGAATACCGGTAATTACAATGGTGGGCTGTACCTAGACGATTCAACGCCGATACTGATGAACACGATCGTTGCATTCAATGCATCGGGGATTCTCGCCGTTGGGGGCATCCCTTTGCTACGCAATTGCTGTGTTTACGGAAACTCGGCGTACAACTTTTCGGGAATGAGTGACCCGACGGAGACGAACGGTAACGTGTCGGTTCACCCCTGGTTTGTACGCAATCCCCACGACGGTGGTGATGGGTGGGGGGATGATCCGAGTACGCCGGGCGTGGATGAAGGCGCGAATGACGACTTCGGCGACCTGCGGCTGCGGCCGGGGTCGCCGTGCATCGACGCGGGGTATGACCTCGGCCTGCCGTCAGATCAGTTCGACCTGGACGGTGATGGGAATCGGAACGAGCGGTGGCCACTTGACGCGGACGGCTTGGCGCGGTTCGTCGACGACCCGGCGACACCCGACACCGGCAGCGGCACCCCGCCGATCGTGGACATGGGGCCGTATGAGTTCCAGGTGACCGCTGTGCCAGGTGACCTGGATGGGGATGGAGACGTGGATGCGGACGACTTCACGGTGTTCCGTGCGGCGTTCGGCCGATGCGAGGGGGACGCGGCGTTCGTGTTGGAGGCGGATTACGACGACGACGGCTGCGTTACGCTGGTTGACTACCAGATATGGCTGACCTACTACCGAGCGTACGAGGACCGCACGGCGTTCCCACCCGCTGCCACTCCGATGGAAACGCGATATGATGCGCGACCCGGGGCTGCGTTAAATGTCGAACGACTCGACGCCGCCGAGGCGATCGACCATCGCCTGCCGGTGAGCGGACGATAGCTGAGCAGGTGACCCCCACGAGGATCGTCGGACTTTCGCAACGCGTATTATGTGCGCAATTCGCGTAGGACAACGACGGCGTGCCGAGAGGCGTAGACGT
This sequence comes from uncultured Phycisphaeraceae bacterium, assembly GCA_964491135.1. GTDB lineage: Bacteria > Planctomycetota > Phycisphaerae > UBA1845 > UBA1845 > JAFGJQ01. The sequence goes on from CAZBFW010000384.1 coordinate 3,454, forward strand.
GTGCGACTATACGCCGTTGGGCGTACTGGTTCAGGGTGACGGAATCCTGCGGGCCAACGTGCTGCTGCGGTCCGACGTGGCGGCCGATCTGCGGAAGCACCTGGGCGAGCGGCTGCGGGCGGCGCAGGACGCGGCGCGGAAGGCCGGCGAGCCGATCCCCGCGCAACTGCCGGCGGATGAACCACTGCTGGCGATTCCCGATTCGCTGGTGAAGCGGTTCGATCTGGACTTGCTGGCTGCGGGCTTGGCGAAGCCGATCCGGAACGGGAACAAGCGGACCTTGGACAAGCGGGACGCGCAGGACCGGTCGCTCGATCTGCACTGCCTGCGGAAAAGCTTCAATTCGCTGCTGGCGGCGGCGGGGGTTCCGCTGACTACGCGGCAACTGCTGATGCGGCACGCACTGACCACTGTTACCGATGCTCACTACACAGATGCCCGACTGATCGACCTACGGGGTGCTCTGGACAACCTGCCGGCCCTTCCGTTGAACTGGCCGGACGCGAAATCCCTTCCGCTGGCCGCGACCGGATCGGGTAACGGCCCGTCGGTTTATCGTCCGGTTTATTCGCCGAACGACAAACCGTGCACTTCGGTGGCCTTGGCTGGCAAATCGGCCGGAACGCCGCTTTCCGCGGGAACCCGCGTAAGTGCATCGGCTGACGAGAGTTGGAAACGGCTGCCATCTGCTGGCACAACGCGCCGGGCTGGATTCGAACCAGCGACCGCCGGATTAGAAATCCGGTGCTCTATCCGGCTGAGCTACCGGCGCTGCGGCCTCCCGTGGGGGGGCCGGACCGTAGTCATCGTAATGGCGGATCAGGCCCCCGTCCACGCGGGACGGCGGTTGGGGTGTTCGTACGAGGGCCGGTGAAGCGGTCAGGACGCCGGGACCCCCACCGCGTTCCGCACGCGGTGAGGGTTCCCGGCCGGACGGCACAGTCTGGCTTGCCGGATGACCCTGCGAGAGGATCAGAACGACGACAGGTCGGCGAACGCATCGCTGCCGGACGGCGCGGCAAGGTTTTCGTCTTGGTTTCGGGTCGGGCGCGAGCGCGGACGCACAGCAGCCTGCAAGGCGTGCGCTTTGCGGGCCGCCTGGAGGGCGATGGCGGCGTGACCGCCGCCGAGGGCCTCGGATTGCGCCGAGTTGGCGGCATGTCCGCCCACCAGGGCCAGCAGCTCGTTGACCATGCCCTTGAGCGATTCGGATTGGCTGGCCAACTCCTCGGCCGCCGAGGCGCATTCCTCCGCGCCGGCCGCGTTTTGCTGCGTGACCTTGTCCATCTG
>CAZBFW010000385.1:0-4735 GCA_964491135.1 uncultured Phycisphaeraceae bacterium
GCGCCCGCGAAGTCGAACGCCCGACATTGGTGGAAGCCGATCTATACGCTGGAACTGGCGGACGGGTACCAGGTCGCCCTCTTCGTCTTTCTTCACGAACTCTATCACTGGCTGGTGCACCGGGCCCGCCGCAACCCCCGGCAGAAGGAATCCATGTGCGACCGGTTTGCCGCCCGCATTCTCGTGGACCGGTTCGGCGTCCGCGTCCGCGATGAGCGAGGCAGGCCGGCCCGCCGTGACGCGTGGGACATCCAGAACGTCGAGGCCTTTGTCGCCGCCGCCCGGCCGCCCCGACCCGCCCGGGCTGCCCGCGCCGCGGTCCGGCCCGTTGCACCCGCGCCCATTCGCGACGGCCAGTGGCTTCTGTTTGATCTGGCCTGACGCAAACGGAGAGGTGGCAACGGAGGATTCCGCCCGGCTGCGGTTGGACGGTCACTGGCCGTAGACGACACCGGCAAACCGCACGGCCTGCCAGCCGACGCACGCCAGCGCCGTCAGCGTTACGGCAACCACGAGCCAGCGTGCCCGCGCGGACCACGCCAGGACGCCGGCCAGTCCGATTGCGAAGGCCGGCGTTGCCGACATCAGGTATCGGTTGCCGTAGCTCGTGAAGTCCCACCACACGCACGACACCGCGTAGTAGCTCAGGACAAACCCCACCGTGACCGCGGTCAGCATTCGCTCACGACGCCACGGCAGGCTGAGGACGCCCGCGATGCCCAACAGCGCCAGCGGTGCCGTGGGGAGCAGCCCTGTCTGCGGGTGGACCAGTGGTCGCACCAGGTCGGGCGCCGTCCAGTCGAGCACCGCCGGCCGGCCATGCACCAGCACCGATGCGTATGTGTTGACCACCGGCGACCCCGCGTGCCGGACATTCACCACAGCCTGCGGAGCGTAGCAGACCACGGCCACCACGACCGCCAGCAGCACACCCAGGCCGACCCCGCCCTTCTGCCCGGGCTGCCGCCACGACGCCCACAGTGTCGGCGTCAACACGATGAGCGGCACCGATACCCACAGCACGTCCTGCGGCCGCGTCACCACCGTCATTCCCGCGAACAGCCCCAGCGACGCCAGCCACCGCCACGACGGCCCGTTCCGACGGATGGTGTCCGTCGCCAGCATCATCAGGCCCACCCACCCCACGCTCGCCGCGTGCGAATGCGTCGACTCGTAGCCGATGTAAAACACCGCCGACGTGCCGGCCCAGGTCAGCAGGGCGGCCGGCGCCGCGGCCCAGCCGGCGAAGTAGCGGGCGGCTACTGCGTAGGCGCCCAGCAGCCCCAGCACGCCCAGCAGCGTGTGCCCCGTCGACGTCACGAACTGGTAATACGCGCTGAACCCGTCACGCGGCAGCGGCCTCAGTCCGGCGGCATTGTGCAGCGCCGTCAGCCCGTCGGCCACGGCGATCAGCGGGTACGACACCAGCGCTGTGCCCGTCTGGAAGTGGTTGCGCACGTAGCCGTTTGCCGTGCGGTTGGCGATGTACAGCGGTGCGTTGGTGAACCCCGGAGCCATGCGCATGTCGTTTTCGTAGTCGCAGTCGCGATCGAAATACCAGGAGCGGGCCTGCACGTAGTAGAAGTACTCGTCCGTCAGCCGGATCGTCCGACCCACGCGCACAAAGCTGAACAACTGCACCAGCACCGGTCCCAGCACCAGCGCCGCCAGTGCCGCCCGGCGCAGCCGCCGCTGCCCCCGGCTCTCCGGGTGAACGAAGGGACCTGCCTTTCCGTCGTTTCGCACTGCTGTCTGACTCCACCCACCGCCGGGCCCGCCGGCGGGACTTCAACGGCGGCCCTGCGAGCGCACAGACCGCCTGCACAGCTATCGGCACTCCGCCCGGGCAGGTCCAATAAACAGCCGGATCCGTGCCTGCAACGCCTCATCCCGGCTTCTTCAGCCGGCCCCGGCCGGTGCCGATAAGTCGGGTGCCGGGCAGGTCCGGAAACCCGCCCCGCGGCCGCGAGGTTTATGAAGCTGATTATCCAGATCCCGTGCTACAACGAGGAGGCGGTGCTGGCGCAGACGCTTGCCGACCTGCCACGCCGCCTTCCCGGCTTCGATACCGTCGAGTTCCTCGTCATCGACGACGGCAGCACCGATCGCACCGTCGAGGTGGCGCGGGAGTGCGGCGTCGAGCACGTCGTCTGCCTCAACGGGAATCAGGGCCTCGCCCGAGCCTTTATGGCCGGGCTGACGGCTGGTATCCAGCACGGGGCCGACGTCATCGTCAACACCGACGCGGACAACCAGTATGACGCGGAGGACATCCCCCGCCTGGTCGCGCCGATCCTCGAGAACCGGGCCGACATCGTCGTCGGCGCCCGGCCCATCGACGACATCCGCCATTTTTCCGGCATCAAGCGGTGGCTCCAGCGGCTCGGCAGCCACGTCACGCGCACGCTCAGCCAGACGGACGTGCGCGACGCGCCCAGCGGCTTTCGGGCCATGACGCGCGACGCCGCCCTCCGGCTGAACGTCTTCAACGGCTATACCTACACGCTCGAAACCCTGATCCAGGCCGGGCGCAGCAATCTCCGCGTCGTGAACGTGCCGATTCGCGTGCATGGGCCCACGCGGCCCAGCCGCCTGATGCGCAGCATGGTGCAGTACGTCTGGCGCAGCGTCTGGACCATGGGCAGCGCGTACCTGGTGTACCGGCCCACCCAGGTCTTCCGGCTCCTGGCCGCTGCCCTGTTCGGGCCCGCCCTGATCCTCGCGGTCCGCTACCTGTATATCGCGATGTTCCTCGGCGACGGACGCGGACACCTGCACTCCGTGATCGCCTCCGGCGTGCTGGCCACCTGCGGCGTGCTGCTCATGGCCGCCGGCTTTCTCGCCCACCTGCTGGCCATCAACCGTCGGCTGCTCGAGGAAATCCGCTACATCGAACGATCCCGGCAGTATGCCGCCGGCCGGCAGCACGACCGGCCGCCGACCGAACTCGACGCGCTCCCCACCGGCGTGGACATCCTGACCACCGAAACGTACCACGGCCCGCGGCGGCTGTCGGCGACACACTCATGACGTCCGTCTGTCCCAACCCTGTAACGCTCGCGCAGCCGCCGACTCCCGATGCGGCGGACCATCCGGACGGGTTTGTGGCCGGGAACTATTTTGACAAGTACCGATCCACCAGTCGCATTCACCGCCATCTCATGGACGGGTTCATCCGGGCCGCCCGCGCCTTCATGCAGGCCGCGCAGCCCCGCCGTGTGCTCGAAGTGGGATGCGGCTCGGGCGACCTGGCCGACCGGCTGCTCGATCCGGCGGTCTGGCCCGCCGCGCGGGTGCCGGAGTACTGCGGCACGGATGTCAGTCCGGAGCAGATCGCGCTGGCCCGCGCACGCTGTCCGGGTCGGGCTTTCCAGACGTGCAGCGTGTACCGGCTTCCCTATCCCGATGCCTCGGTGGACCTTGTTATCGCCTGCGAGGTGCTCGAACATCTGGCCGATCCCGCCCGCGCCCTTGCGGAGGTCGCCCGCGTCACCCGCGGACGCGTCCTCATCAGCGTGCCGCGAGAACCGCTCTGGCGGGCCCTCAACCTTTGCCGGGGTGCATACTGGCGGCACTTCGGCAACACGCCCGGCCACGTGCAGCATTTTTCCGTCCGGTCGCTGCGACAGCTCGTCGGACGGCGGTTTGTCATTGAAGCCGAGCGGCGGCCGGTCCCGTGGATCATGATGCTCGCTCGCCGGCCGGACTCGTCCGCCGGTTTTTTGTTGGAGGTCTGAGCCCGCGCCATGCCGAACCAGGTTTCCGGAATCCTGTCCCCGTTCCTGCGAGCGTGCCGGCTGCGCGCCGCTCGGCCGTTCATCGACGGTGGCCGCGTGCTTGACATGGGGTGCGGCACCGGCGCGCTGGCCGCCGTTGTGTCTCCGCAGCAGTACCTCGGCGTCGATATGGATACGGAAACCGTTCACCTTGCCCGCCGCCGTCATCCGGAGCACACGTTCCTGACGCTGGACGAGTTCCACGACGGCCGGCCGCTGCCGAGCTTCGACGTGATCGTGGCGCTGGCCGTCATCGAGCACGTGCCTGACCCCGGGCCCTGGCTGGCCCGCCTGGCGGCCTGCCTGAATCCCGGTGGCCAATTCGTGCTGACCACTCCCCATCCCGCGTGGCGCCGCGTTCACGATCTTGGCGCCGCCGTCGGTCTGTTCAGCCGTGAAGCCGCCGAGGAACATCACGCTCTTCTCGACGAACCGATTCTGAGCGAGCTGGCGGCCGACGCCGGGCTTGATCTGATCCACTCACGCCGATTCCTGCTCGGCGCGAATCAACTGTTTGTTCTTCGCCCGGCCCAGTGGGACTCGCTTTCTCGCAGCGCCGCGGGCGCGGCGCCGCCGTTTACGGCCGCGCTCGGGCGATTCGGATTGCTCGCCGTGGTCAGCGCGCTGCTCAGCTTCGGACTGACGATCGGACTGCACGAACTGGCGGGCGTACCCGCATACGCGGCCTACGCCGTTGCCCTGGTCGTCACGTTTCTCGTGAATTTCGCGGCCATGCGCTACGCCGTTTTCGTGGCGCACACCGGCTCCGCCCGCGGCCAGTTCGCCCTGCACGGCCTGACCGCGATCACCTTCCGCGCCGGCGAGTACGCGGCGTTTCTTCTGCTGCACTCGTGCCTCGACCTGCACTACATCCTCGTGATGGTGGTCATCCAGGGCTTGAGCTTCCTTGGGAAGTTCTTCGTCTACCGAAACGTCGTCTTCCGGCTCCCCGCCCGACA
>CAZBFW010000386.1:0-4732 GCA_964491135.1 uncultured Phycisphaeraceae bacterium
GGACATCGTTGTGCGACAACCGGGCGACTGGGACCACGATGGCGAAGTGAACATCACGGATGCAGTTGCCTTCGTCAATTGTCTCGCCGGCCCCAACCAGTCGCCCCCCATCACGAAGTGCCGGGTCGTATTTGACTTTGATTTCGACTACGACCTGGATCTGCGCGATTTCGCCGAGTTCCAGTCCCTGTTCGCCGTGCCCTAGCCCGGTTTTCTCACGGGGTTGACCGCGCGTCAGCGCAAGTGCCCGGGTCGCGGGCGGGACCGGCCTTTCGGGCGGCCCTCCAGGCAGGCGGCGGTGTACGCGCCGCAATGGTGGCAGGCGCCGCGGCGAACCGCATCGGCGAGAACCTCGAACGGGCACTGGTGAACCTCACCGACGGCGCGGAAGGCGCGAACGCGAACACCTGGGTCTCGCTGGGGCAGTACCGGTTTGCGGCCGGGCAGGACGCCGCCACGGGCTCGGTGAACGTTTCCGAGGAAACGGTCAGCGGCAAGCCCCACAGCGGCTGGAACCAGCGCGTCTGCGCGGATTCGGCCAAGTGGGTGTTCATGGCTCCGTAACGACATGGCGACGGAGGAGCGTGCGGCCTCGAAGAAGCCGAGGACCGTAGCCACGCGTGCAGTCGCGATGCACATCGGGACGAAACCGCGGACGCCCACCGCCGTTTTCTCCGCTCTCAATTCGCTCTCCTCAGTTGTGTCGCTCGTTACCGCCTCTCTGCGTTTTTGCGTTTCTGCGTTTTTGCGTTTTTGCGTTTCTATCGCGCCGTCTGTGAAGCGGCGCCGGTCGGATCGTTCCAGCCGCGTTACGCTGCTCAAGTGTTGACGCAGAACCGCGCACTTCCGTGCCGCGACTGCGACGCCCTCGTGTCGGCAGAGCTCGAGTACGCGCTCACCGAGTAGGCTTCTTCCTGTATCCCAAAGCGCCATGGTCCGCCCGCGTGCCCTCATGGAATTAGAACGCTCTTAACATCGATCTTCGCGTTCCCTTGCGGCGGTATGCTTTGAGCCCTGACACGCGTGATTGCCGGTCCACGGGCGTCGCCGATGCCCGAGCGGGTCCGGATGCTTACGTTCATGTCTGGCCACTTGTAAGGAGGGCTCTCATGTCGCTCAAAATCGTCGGAATTGTCTCGGTGTTGCTGTTGGCCGGTGGGGTGTCCGGCAACGCCATGGCCCAGGATCTCACGCCCCTGGAGGAACTGGGAAAAGCGCTGTTCTTCGATGACAACCTCTCCACGCCGCCCGGCCAATCGTGTGCCGCGTGCCACGCCCCCGAGGTCGGCTTCACCGGACCTACCTCCGAGGTCAACGCGCTTGGGGCCGTGTACCAGGGCGCGGTGAACCACCGTTTCGGCAACCGCAAGCCGCCGGCCTCCTCCTATGCCGGCGACAGCCCCGTGATGTACTACGACGATGTGGAGGGGCTCTGGATCGGCGGTATGTTCTGGGATGGCCGGGCCACCGGCTGGCACCTGGGTGATCCGCTCGCCGAGCAGGCCCAGGGTCCGTTCCTCAACCCGCTGGAACAGAACAACCCAAACGCCCGGCACGTGTGCATCAAGGTGGCCAAATCGTCGTACGCGCCGCTGTATGAGCAGGTGTTCGGGATGCCAGTGGACTTCCAGCGCGACGTGGGGCAGACCTACGAGAACATCGCCCGGGCCATCGCCGCCTACGAGCGGTCCCCCGAAGTCAATCCCTTCTCATCCAAGTACGACTATTACCTGGCCGGGATGGCGACGCTGACGGAAACGGAAGCCGCGGGCCTGGCCCTTTTCGAAGGCAAGGCCATGTGCAGTGCCTGCCACCTCAGCGAACCGGGTCCGAACGGCGAACCCCCGCTGTTCACCGACTTCACGTATGACAACCTCGGCGTCCCCAAAAACCTGGCCAATCCGTTCTACACCATGCCACGCAAGTGGAATCCGGATGGTGCGAACTGGATCGACCCCGGCCTGGGAGGCTTCCTGAAGGGTGCCGGCTATGACCCGGAGGTGTACGATGCGGAATGGGGCAAGCACAAGGTGCCCACCCTCCGCAACGTGGACCTGCGGCCGGACGAAGGATTCGTAAAGGCCTACGGCCACAACGGGTACTTCAAGAGCCTCGAGGAGATCACCCACTTCTACAACACCCGGGACGTGCCGGGCGCCGGCTGGGACGGCCAGCCCTGGCCGCCGCCGGAAGTCGCCCAGAACGTCAACACCGATGAACTGGGTGACCTCGGGCTGACCGAGGAAGAGGAAGCGGCGGTCGTGGCGTTCATGAAGACGCTGTCGGACGGCTACCAGCCGCCCGCGCGCAAGTAGACTCGTCTGTCGCGAAGTGAAGAAGGCGTGTTCGCCGCGAGCATGCGGCGAGCACGCCTTTTCGCAAGTGGAGAGCAAGCTTCGCCTTACAGGCCGCTGAACGATTCCTGAAACGCGGCAAAATCCTTCAGGTCCACGTCCTGATCGTGCGCCGTGTCGAAGGCCGCCAGGCACGCCTCGGGCGTGGTCTGCGTGGGCGCGGGCATCTGGTCCGGTCCGTTCAGGCAGTCGGCGAACAGGAGATAATCCTCAAGATCCACATCCCCGTCTCCGTCGGCGTCACAACGCTGGCCGGTGGGGTTCGAGAGGTTCAAGGCGTCGGTGTCTTCCAGGTACAGGTCGTCGATGAGGAGAGGTCCGACGTTGCCGCTGCTGCCGCCCCCGGTCTTGATGAAGAAGGTCTGCAGGTCGAGGGCGGTCACATCGCGGAAGGCAAAGGCCGTCTGCCCGTCCACTTCCAGGAGATCCGAGGACCGGGCGGCGTCCCGCGGCCGGGCATGCAGATACACCTGCGTGGTGTCGTTGACGTTGTCGATGAGCATCCAGACGTTGTACCAGGTGTTCGGCGTCAGCATGCCCAGCTCCGCGTACGTACCGCCGTCATTGATCCGCAGCTCGTTGGACGAGTTGGTCATGCTGAGCTCGGACTCGAAGTCGCCAAACTGGCTGGGGTAGATCCGGTCGGACATGCCGAAGGAATAGGACTGCTGCTGGCCGAAGCGGAACCGCAGGAACAGCATGCGCGACGTGCCGTTGCCGATGAGCAGTGGGCGGCGGAGGAAGGTGGAATTCGTGGTGACGGCCAGCACCTGGTTCTCCGGGGCAACGGGATCCGCCGTGACCACCGAAGTGTCGTCCACCGCGTACCAGCCGGCCTGGTCGTCGATGGGGCCTGGGACCAGGGCATCAAAGTCTTCCACCCGGGTGAACTCGGCCCGGGCCGCCGCACAGGGCAGTGCAAGGGCCGCCGGCAGCAGCAACGCGATGTGGATCCGATTTTCGCAGCGCATGATGTACCTCCGTTCTTAATCAGACGTCTGAGGTGAAACCCATCCCACGAAGGCGGGTGCCATCCCGGCGTTTCTCCGATCAATACCATACATCCGATAACCTGGACTGGCGAGCCCGATCAGAAACGACTTATCCAGGGACCGCTTTTGCCCGCTTCGGCGTCTGGAAGGAATCCCGACCACGAACGTTCATGTTGCCACGGGCTCGAAGGCCGTCCCGGTGCCTCAACGGCCGTTCGGGCTTTGTGTCATGCCGGCCGCGGCCGTATGATGAACAGGCAGGCATCGGGCGAGGAGTGGCCATGGAACCGCAACCAACCGTCGATCCGTCTGCCGTGCGGCTTCTGCTGATCGAGGACGATCCACAGGTGGTGGAGGCCTTGCGCGAGGGCCTCGCGGACGAGGTGTTCACGTTCGAGCACGCGAGTTCGGTGGCGGAGGGTCGATTCTGCCTGGGGCGGCAGACGTTTGACCTTCTCGTGCTGGACCTGAACCTGCCGGACGGGAGCGGTCTGGCCATTGCGGATGAACTGCGGGCGGCGGGCCGGGAGCTGCCGATCCTGGTGCTCACGGCGCGTTCCGCGGTGGACGAGCGGGTGGACGGGTTCCGGCACGGTGCGGACGACTACCTGGTCAAGCCGTTTGCCATGCCCGAGTTACTCGCTCGGATTCACGCCCTGTTGCGCCGGGCCCGCCCGACACGGCGGCACACGATGACGTACGCAGACGTGGAGCTGGACCTGGTGCGTCGCGTAGTGCGCCGCGGCGAGATCGAGGCCGCGCTGTCCGCCCGGGAGATGGACCTGCTCGTCCATTTGATGCGGCACGCGGAGGAGGTGCTGACGCGCTCGGCCCTGCTCCAGGAAATCTGGGGGGCCGACACGGAAGACGACAGCAACGTGCTGAACGTGTACGTGAACTACCTGCGGAACAAGCTGGAAGGCGGGCTCTACTCCCGCCTGCTTCACACCGTCCGCGGCCGGGGCTTCATGCTCTCCGTCACGCCGCCGGCCGATCCCACCTGAACGGCATCGCCCGGGGACTCAGCGGATCGCGCGATTCATCGGACTCGGCTCGGGGACGATCGTGCTGTTCACGGCGGCGGAGACGGCAGCGGCCAGCGTGTCCAATCGGAACGGCTTGATGAACTGAGCGGAAACGTGGGCCTCCAGGTCCGGGGGCAGGGTTCGCTCGTCCAGCCCGGTGCACAGGATGATTCGCAATCGTGAGTCCAGCTCCAGAAGTCGGCGTGCGACGTCCAGGCCGTCGGCATCGGGCAGGCCCACGTCCAGAATGACCAGGGCGAATTCCGTGCCGTCCGCACAGTTGGCGACGGCCTTCTCGGCCTCGCGGCCGGAACGGGCCGCGACCACCGAGTATCCCCACGAGGAAAGCGCGGCGACGCAC
>CAZBFW010000387.1:0-4705 GCA_964491135.1 uncultured Phycisphaeraceae bacterium
GCCTCGTCTTCCGACAGAAGCCCGTGAACGTGGTCATCCGCGAGATCGACGATGTGTCCTTTGCGTTTCATGACATTTCTCCCTGCCCTTCGGCAGAGGTGGATCGTGAATCCGATGTTTCAGCCCGCATTCGCTCCGGCGAGGTTCCGGCTTCCTCAACGCATCCGCGGCTCCAGTGATTCACGGAGGCCGGCCAGTGCCTGGTGCATCTGGGCCCGGACGGTGCCCTGGCTGCGGTTGAGCACGTCGGCGATTTCGGCGTAGGACAGCCCGGACCAGGTCCGAAGCACCACAACCGCCCGCTGCTTTACGGGCAGTTGCAGAACGGCCGCCATGACCATCGTGGCCTGCTCCGTCGTGATCGCCACTCCGCCCGCCGGCTCCATGTCGGCCGCCCCGTTCAAGTCGTTGTCCAGCATGGGCAGCATCGGCGTGCGTTGCCGCCGCAACTCCGATCGGCATCGATTCAGCGCGATGGCAAACAGCCACGGCTTGAACGGGCGGAACGTCTGGTAGCTCGCCCGCTTCTTCCAGACCATGACGAACACGTCCTGGAAGACCTCTTCGCTGCGGTGGTAATCCCCGATCATCCGCCGGATGAACGTCAACAGCGGGTGGGCGTATCGCCGGACCAGCGGTTCCAGTGCCTCCGCCCGTCCTCCCGCCACTTCGCTCATCAGCCATTCGTCGCGATCGTGCACCATGACAAGGCTCCGCCGTGTTTCATTGGGCTATACGCCGCCCACCGCCCCGGCGCGTAGTGTAAAACCCGGCGGTTCGTCCGGACAGGTTCGGGCGTGTCCCCAACCCTCTCTCTGCACGGCGGTTGTGTCACGCATCCGGCTCAGAGTCCGTCCACGAAACGGCGGATGTGCTCGTTTACCTGGTCCGCGTGCGTCCAGTTGACCAGGTGGCCGGCGCCGGGGATCACCACGTCCGGGCTCACTTTGCGAACGGGGATCACCAGGTCCTGGGCGCCGTGAATCCAGAGCCGCGGAAACGGCAGGCCGTCCACGCCCGGCCAGTTGAAGATCATGCGAATCGTGCGGCGCAATCGCATGATCGGCGTGCGGGCCAGCATGTCGGCGAACATGGCGTGCTCTTCATCGCCGAAGTCGCGAAAGATGTTCAGGAACGGACGCGAATACCCGCCGGCCGCCCGCAACGCGCCGTCCGGAATCGCCTTGCCCAGCATTGCCCCGAATCGCAGGATCGACGGAATGTTGCGGGGCGAAAGCGTCGTGGCGATCAGCACCAGTCCGTCCGGTCGGACGTCCCGGGCCAGCTCCGCCGCCACCATGCCGCCGAACGAGACGCCGCCCAGCACGCATCGCGCCGGCCAGTCCACCCGGGCCGCCATCCGCCGGGCGTACGCCGGCAGCGACTCGCCGTCGTACGGGTCCACCCACTCCGGCGTGATCCACCGATACGGCAGCGACCGATGCCGATCCAGCAACCGGCCGTCACTGGCCGTTCCCGAGAAAAACACCAGGGTCCGCTCCGTTTCCATGCTCCGAGTATAGGGAGGGCCGTATCCCGCGGACAGGACAGCGCCGCACGCCATTGCCGCCCCCGGACCGGCCTTGCACGTTGCCGCCCCGGCCCCTAAGCTGCCGTGTTACAGGTAGCCTGTCGGATGAGCCATCCGTTCCAGCCGGACGGTATGTCCGGCCCCCCGTGGCCAATCGCGGAGAAGCCCTACCATGAAAGATATCCTGTCCAAGTTCGGCATCGAAGACGTGAACGCCGGCGGGTTCGCCGGGGAGTGGTGCGGCAGCGACAAGCCGATCGAGTCGGTGTCGCCCATCGACGGCCGGCTGATCGCCAAGGTCAACCAGGTTACGCCGGACGAATACGAGAAAATCATGACCCGGGCCCACGAGGCGTTCGTGAGCTGGCGCAAGGTGCCGGCCCCCGTCCGCGGCCAAACCGTGCGAGAGCTGGGCAACGCCCTCCGCGCCGTGAAGAAGGACCTGGGCGCCCTGGTCACGCTCGAAATGGGCAAAATTCGCGCCGAGGGCGAGGGCGAAGTGCAGGAGATGATCGACATCTGCGACTTCGCCATCGGCCTGTCGCGGCAGCTCTACGGCCTGACCATGCACTCCGAGCGGCCCGCCCATCGCATGTACGAGCAGTGGCACCCGCTGGGCATCGTCGGGCTGATCACGGCGTTCAACTTCCCCGTGGCCGTCTGGAGCTGGAACTGCGCCCTGGCCGCGGTGTGCGGCGACGTGACGCTGTGGAAGCCGTCGTCCAAAACGCCGCTGACCGCCATCGCCTGCACGAAGATCGCCGAGCAGGTCTGCCGCCGGAACGGCGTGGACCCGGCCATCTTCAGCCTGTGCATCGGGCGGGGCTCCACCATCGGTGAGATGCTGATCCAGGACCGGCGGATTCCGCTTGTGTCGGCGACGGGAAGCTGCCGGATGGGATATCGCATCGGCTCGGTGGTAGGTGAGCGGCTGGGCCGGACCATTCTGGAGCTGGGCGGAAACAACGCGATCATCGTTTCGGAGCACGCCAACCTGGACATGGTGACGCGGGCGATTCTCTTTGGCGCGGTGGGCACCGCCGGCCAGCGATGCACGTCCACGCGACGGATCATCGTGCACGAGAGCCGGCGGACGGCCCTGATCGAGCGATTGACCGCCGGCTATCGGCAGGTGCGGATCGGCAACCCATTGGAGGCTTCAACGTTGATGGGCCCGCTGGTGGATACCAGTGCGGTGGACGACATGATGAAGGCGCTGGATCGCGTGAAGAAGGAGGGCGGCCAGATTCTCTGCGGCGGCGAGACGCTCTCGGGCGAGAAGTATCCCGGCGGCTGCTACGTTTCGCCGTGCATCGTGTCCGTGCCGGGCAACCTGCCCATCGTGAAGGATGAGACGTTCGCCCCCATCCTGTACATCATGACGTACAAGACGCTCGAGCAGGCGATTGAGCTGCACAACGACGTGCCGCAGGGCCTCAGCTCGGCCATCTTCACGCAGAACCTGCTGGAGGCGGAGCGGTTCCTCAGTTGTGAAGGCAGCGACTGCGGCATCGCCAACGTGAACATCGGCACCAGCGGCGCGGAGATCGGCGGCGCGTTCGGCGGCGAGAAGGAGACCGGCGGCGGCCGCGAGTCCGGCTCCGACGTCTGGAAGGTCTACATGCGCCGCCAGACGAACACGATCAACTACGGAACCGAACTCCCGCTGGCCCAGGGCATCAAGTTCGGCGACTGAGCGCCTGTGTCGACTTTGTATGGTTGCATTTTGTATCCGCCGAGCGGACCGGTAGCCCGAAGCAGCCTCATCGCCACTCGCCACGTTGAAAGACGGGCAGCTTCAACAGCAGGCTGTCGCCCTGGGCAAGCGGTCCGACTCGCCTGCCTTCCACGTCCATGACCATGACCGAGTTGCCGCAAAGGAAGACGATCGTGTTCTCGTCCGGGAGAAGCGCCGGTTCGTGGCAGGCCAGGTTTAACATGCCGGCTCGAACACGGAACGAGACGCCGGCGGCACCGTCCTGCGTCGCGACGGTTAGGCCGTAAATGCTCTGGGCCACATAGGGCGAACTGCCGTAGTACATCCGAAACGGGCCGGAGTCTCGATGAATGGCCCACCATTCGAACTCCGGGCCGCCGCAGAGGTAAACACCTGAGAACTGCTGATCATCCTGCGGAACCGGCTGATCGATGCCGATCTCCGACAACGCTTCCACGAGGCTTGCCACGGCGTGGTATCGCCACGACAGGCCGTGGTCCTCCGGCAAACGGGCTTGGAGGGTTCGCACCTCGCCCCCGTCGGCCACGCACCAGTGCCGATCCGGGTCGACGAAAAGTATGCGCGGATCATCGTCGAGCAGCGCGTAGAACGAGCGTGGTGCGATCTGCGATTCGAATCGCCCGAGTCGCGCCTCCAGCTCCACGCGCCGATCCGACCCGTTCGTCCGGATCGAGCAGAGCTGGCCGGCGTTCGGGTCGATGAAGTACACGCGCGGGCCGTCGGCCGGCGCCCAGTGCGTGTCCGGAAGGAAGGTCACGGTCCCGGTATTCGTCACATGATGCATCAGCAGGGCCACCATGGGGGTGTAGCTGACGATGTTCGCGATCAGCGTTCCCGCGATGACGCTCCGCATGCGGATCATCCAGCGGCGCCGTTTCCACAGGTACACGGCGCCCTCCACGATCACCGTAAGCGCGAAAAGCGCGGCGGCATATACGGCCACGTACCGCCAGTACGTGCTGAACCAGTGCCAGGGGTCCGCGTCGGGACCCGGGCGGGGCAGCGCATCGCGCACCAGGAAGGGGCACCCCCCGACGCCCAGGGACAGCAGATTGGCCAGCAGCACCCACCGCCATAGCCCCTTCCGTTTCCACATCCACCGCAGCAGGGGCGTCTCGATCAGCACGGCCACAACCACGCTGCTCACACAGAAGAACATCCCGGTCATCAGCAGTGCGCTGCCAATCGCGTTGGCCAGCATGGCGTTTCCTCCACAGCAGAAAAGTCGACCCGGGCTCAATTATGCGGTTGAATTCGCATCAATCCCTCTCCAGGAACGCCGGCAACATCATCAGGACGCTGTCGCCGCGGGCCAGCGGGCCGATGCGGCGGGCCTGCGGGTCCAGAACCATGATCCAGCCGCCGCAGCGGAAGAGGATCAGGTCGGCGTCCTCCACGATCACCGGGTCGCGGCAGGGCAGCACGTGCAGGCCGGC
>CAZBFW010000388.1:0-2534 GCA_964491135.1 uncultured Phycisphaeraceae bacterium
GACGTTTGCCTGCTTGTCCTCAGTATCGAGTTGCCAATGCAGAGCCGGTCGGAGTGCCTCCAGGAGATCCGCAGCAAGGAGTTCGGCACGCCCGTGATTGTGATCGCCGGAGAGACAGATCCGGTTGCAGGGGGCCAGTGGGGCCAGCACGTGACGTTGCTGCATAAACCATTCAGTATGTCCGAGTTGCGGCGCTGCGCGAACGAGCTGGTGGCGCCTCGCGACTGCCGGGAGGCCGTGTCATGACCCGTCCCACATCCGTTCTGCTCGCCGACGATCACGCCCTGGTCCTGAGAATGCTCCGCGATCGCCTGGACGCGGAGCAGGACCTGACCGTGGTCGCGGCCGTCGGCAGCGCCGCGGAGGCCGTCGGCGAGGCCCTTCGGCGGAGGCCGGACGTTGTCGTGATGGACATCGACATGCCGGGCATGGTCTGCTTCGAGGCGGCTCGCACGATTCGAGCGGCGTGTCCGCAGACGCGGACAGTGTTCCTCAGCGCTTTCTCCAACGACGCCTACATCGAACAGGCCCTTTCCGTGGAGGCCGCCGGCTATCTCACCAAGAGTGAGCCTCCCGAAGCCGTCATCCGGGCCGTCCGCGCCATCCGCGCGGGGCAGCGGTGCTTCTCGGCCGACGTGGAGGCTCGCATTATCCTGGCGCCGAACGGTCTCCAACTGGCCCCACGAGGGCGGGCCAGAGCATACTCGCTTTCCAACCGGGAACTGGAGATTCTTCGCTACGTGGCACGAGGTCTGTCGCGCAAGCAGATCGCCCAGATCACACACCGCAGCGTGAAGACCGTCAAGGTGCATTGTGCCAACATCATGAAAAAGCTGGACATCCACGATCGGGTGGAACTGGCTCGGTTCGCGATTCGCGAGGGTCTCGCGGACGCATAGGAAACACCGAGCCGTCTGACGCTGTCTCCAACGAGGGTAGGGACCTGTCTGCTCCTCCGCACAATTAGTCCTTGCGGCCTATTATCTCGCGTTTGCCACCGTCCGATGGAAGGGCCGTGGGGCGCAACACCGCCCCCGCGGTCCTTCCCGGCCAAGAGTGTCCCGGCGCGGAAAAGGGACGCCGGGCGAAGCACCGCGCGCCCCAGAAACCTGGGTGAAGGAGAGTGTCCGATGAAGACCCGACGCCGTACGTATTCGGCCCTCGCATGGCTCCTCAGCGGTGGCATGCTGCTGAGCAGCGGCAGTTGTGTCCCGGAAGACTTCTGGGCAGACCTTGTCGGGACTCTGATTACCAGCGCTGCGGACACCGTCGTGATCGGCGCGGTCGACAACGCCCTCAATCCCGCGGCACGGACGACACAGGAATGATCACGCCATTTCGATTGGCACCGCCGCGCCGCGAATGGCCGTTACCACGGGAGAAACAGTCATGACCGCAAGGATTCGCCGTTGCGGACCGCGACTGGTCGTCGCGGTTATCCTGGCCGCGGGGGCCCGGCCAGCGTCCGCGCAGCACCCGACGCCGGCCCTGATCGACACGGGGTCCGTGGTCCGGGACGTTACACTCGACTCCTTTGCCCTTCAACCGGAAGCCGAAGAAGCACAGACCGAAGGCACGAAAGCCGTCTCGTTCGACATGGAGGAGCCCGGTTCCCCCGTCAGGCTGGACCTCACGTACTCTCTGTACTCCGACTACGTCTTCCGTGGCGTCAATTTCTCCGAATATGCGGCGGAGGGGCGGGAGAAGCCCAATCATCAGGTGAGCACGACCGTGTCGTTCGACCTCGCCCGGGCGGCGGGACGGCCTGCCGGACAATGGGGAACGTTTGCCTTCGGAACGTTCTCTGAGTGGTACGCCGCGCAGAAGATGCTGGATCCGGAATACGGCGGGCAGAATCTCCAGGAGGCGGACTACACACTCAGTTGGTCCTACGACGTCGAGGCGGTGGCCACCACGTTGACACTCGGATATGCCTTCTACACCTTTCCCAATGCGAAGGCGATCAACACCAGCGAGTGGTTCTTCGGCCTCGAACACAACGACGCCTGGATGTGGAAAGGGCTTTGGCCGGACAACACGGACGGCATTCTGAACCCCGCCTTCCGCTTCGCCCAGGACGTCGACGCGGCCGACGGCGGGTGCTGGATGGAGTTCCAGTTGAGCCACGACTTCGAGCTGTTTGAGAATTTCACGCTGACGCCGGCAGTCATCCTCGCCATGGACCATCGCTGGCTCGATCCCGTGCTGGGCACGGGCCGGGCCGGCTCCACCCGCCTCGCCTACGTGCAGTACGGGCTTACCGGTTCGTACGACCTGACGCCAATGCTCTGCCTGCCCAAGTGGGCCGGGTCGGTCAGCGTGGCGGGGTTCCTGTATTTCAACGACGCGCTGGGCAGCGTCGAGGACAGCGGCGTGGCGCAGGATGAGTTGTTCGGCGGCATGTCGATTGGATGGTCGTGGGGCGAGTAACCCCCGGCGTGGGGGGTAGGCGCGCCGGCGACTAACAAAAAAACCCCCCCCCCCACCAAACGGCAACCCGGGGGGGGGAATTGAGGGGGGGGGGGGAAGCCCGC
>CAZBFW010000388.1:2544-4698 GCA_964491135.1 uncultured Phycisphaeraceae bacterium
TGTTCGGCGGATTGTGGTTTGGTGGGGGGTGGGGCTCTAACCCCGCGGCGTCCTTACCCGCCTCGCGTGCGATTCCGAACGCACCGCCCCCAACGGAAACGGGACACGGCGTCTGGATACGTTCGGGGGTCGTGCTTCCGCCGGCCGGAGGAGCGGACAGACGATTCCTCGGCCGGGTAAGAACACGGAAAGGTACGCTTCGCATGACGCTCGGCAGAAAACTCGTGGTCTCGTTTCTGGGCTGTGGACTGATTCCCCTCGGAATCGTCGCGTACATGAGTTACTCCACGGCGAACGGCGGGATGGGTACCATCAACCGGTGCGGCGAGCAGGCGCTGGAGAAGGGCGCCTGCAACCAGCTCGTGGCCTTGCGTGACGTGAAGAAGGCGCAAATCGAGACGTACTTCCAGGAGCGGCAGGGCGACATGGGCGTGCTCGTGGAGACGGTCGCGACGCTGCGCGAAGAGGCGTTCCAGAAACTGCGTGCCAACCGCGATGTCAAACGCGCAGCGGTTGAGCGCTATTTCCAGTCCATTCGCGATCAGATCGTCACGTTTTCCGAAGATCGCATGATCGTGGACACAATGAAAGGACTTCGCGACGCTTTCCAGCAATTCCGGGCCGAGAATGGACTATCCGAAGACGACATCGAAGCGCAACGCCGGGCGCTACGTACGTACTACACCGGTGAATTCTCAAGCGAGTACGGCAGACAGAACGACGGCCGGACGCCGGACATGGATACCATTCTCCAGCAGTTGGATGATGACTCGATCGCCCTGCAGTACACGTACATCAAGGAGAACCCGCAGCCGCTGGGCTCGAAGAACCTGCTGGACCGCGGACCCGACAAATCCGGCTACAGTGAGCTCCACGCGCAGGTGCATCCTGTTCTACGCAGCTACCTGCAGAAATTCGGATACTACGACATCTTCCTCGTGGATCCGGAGACGGGTGACATCGTCTACTCGCAGTTCAAGGAGTTGGACTTCACCACGTCCCTGATCGACGGACCGTATGCCCAGACGAATTTCGGCGAGTGCTTTCGCAAAGCCAACGAGGCGGCCACCAAGGACGCGGTTGTGCTGGTCGACTACCGGCAGTACACGCCATCGTACGAGGCGCCGGCCAGCTTCATCGCGTGCGCGATCCACGACGGGGACAAGAAGGTCGGTATTGCCATGTTCCAGATGCCGATCGACCGCCTCAACGCGATTATGGGCGAGCGTTCGGGACTGGGCCGGACCGGCGAAACCTATCTCGTGGGGCCCGATCTGCTGATGCGTTCGGATTCGTATCTCGATCCGGAGAAGCACAACGTAACGGCGTCCTTTCGCCATCCGGAGACCGGTCGCGTTGACACGAAGGCGGCCCACGCCGCGATCGACGGCCAGACCGGCGCGGAAATCATCAACGACTACAACGGCAATCCGGTACTCAGCGCCTACTGCCCCGTCAACCTCGGGGGGATCACCTGGGCTCTGCTGGCCGAAATAGACGTTGCGGAAGCCTTCGTGCCCAAGGCGGAAGGCAGCGACGCGGACTACTTCGCGAAATACAAGAATCTCTACGGCTACTACGACCTGTTCCTGATCAATCCGGATGGACACTGCTTCTATACCGTGTGCCGCGAACCCGATTATCAAACGAACCTCGTCGACGGCGAGTTCAAGGACTCGAACCTCGGCAGACTGGTACGGCAGGTGCTCCAGACGCGTGCCTTCGGGTTTGCGGACTTCGAGCCGTACGCGCCCAGCGACGGGCAGCCCGCCGCCTTTGTTGCCCAGCCCGTGGTGCACGACGAGACCACCGAACTTGTCGTGGCCCTCCAACTGCCGATAGACGCAATCAACAGGATCATGGGCATTCGGGCGGGAATGGGTGAAACGGGGGAAACATACCTGGTCGGCCCCGACAGCCTCATGCGATCAGATTCGTTTCTGGACCCGACGAACCACTCAGTTGTCGCGTCCTTCAAGGATCCTGCGAAGGGCGCGGTGAACACCGATGCGACAAAGGCCGCTCTGAACGGCGATACCGACGCCCGGATCATCACGGACTACAACGGTAATCCCGTCTTGAGTGCGTATGCGCCCGTAAACGTGTTCGGCACGCGTTGGGCCCTGCTGGCGGAGGTGGACGAGGCCGAAGCCA
>CAZBFW010000389.1:0-4697 GCA_964491135.1 uncultured Phycisphaeraceae bacterium
CTGACGGCCATGACGCTGGAAAGGCGCAGCGCCGACGACCTGGCCAACCGGCTGAGCAGTCAGCTCCTGATCGCCGAGACCGGGTGGAAGACGGAGAGCGACCGGGCCGGCGCCCTGGAACAGCGGAAGCTGGACCTGGAGAAACGCAACCAGGACCTGGACGACCGCGTCAGCGAACAGGCGACCCAGATCATCGCGATGGAGCAGGAGAAGCGGCAGCTCGAGCAGCAGGTCTTCATCCTGCGCACCGATAACAAGCGGTTGGCCCAGGCCGCCAAGGAGCCGCCGACCCTCCTGGCGGAGGTGCCCGCCGGCGTGAGTAAGGGGCGGGTTCTTCCGCTGACGGAAACCACGGGCACGCCCATTCGCGGGCGATTGCTGGACGTCGAAGGACAGCGCGCGTCGATCAGCGTCGGCTCGTCCGACGGCGTGGAGGCGGGAATGGTGTTTGTGATCTACCGGGGCGGCGATTTCATCGGCGACCTGGAGGTGACGGACGTGGAGCCGGACAAGTCCGCCGGACGCATCACTCTCACGCGGGGCACGCCCCGCGCGGGGGATCTGGTGATGGACGAGTCGCGGATGGGGGTCGTGGATTGAGGTGACGGGCCGCGCGGGCACACCCGCGGTCTGTCGTGTGTACCGGGAGCAGGCTTTCATGGCAGAATCGGGACCCCCATCGAGTCCGGCGAACGACGTTTATTCGCTTCTGATCATCGTCGCGGCCGCGTTCATGATGCTGGGAACGGTGGTTTTGGCCGTTCGTAGCGGTGCTTTGTTCGACAGTTGGCTGCCGTTCTGATACGGGGCCTTGGCTCGGCCGGCGGAGCGGGCGTGAGCGTAACCATTGGCAGGGATGCAGCCATATCCCTTAAAGTTCATCCGTACGACGCGTCGACATCGTTAGTGCATCTGCCGGGATGCCGGCCAGCGGTGTGGGAACGGACGGGAGCCTGCCGTGATCTTTGATTCCTTGCTCGGCATGTTCAGCGTCGATATGGGAATCGACCTGGGCACCTGCAACACGCTGGTCTGCGTGAAGGGAGAGGGCATCGTCCTGAACGAGCCGTCCGTGGTGGCGGTCAAACGAGGCACCAACAAGGTCCTCAACGACGGAAACGCCGTCGGCCTGGTCGCCAAGGAGATGCTCGGCAAGACGCCCGGCTCCATCAGCGCCATTCGACCCCTGAAAGACGGCGTGATCGCCGACTTCGACATCACCGAGGCCATGCTGGGGTACTTCATCCGCAAGGTCCACGGCCGCAGCAACTTCTTCAAGCCGCGAGTCGTCATCTCGGTACCCTCGGGCATCACGGCGGTGGAAAAGCGGGCTGTGTACAACTCCGCCGAACGGGCCGGCGCCCGCCGCGTCTACCTGGTGGAGGAGCCCATGGCCGCCGGCATCGGGGCCGGGCTGCCCGTGGCCGAAGCAACGGCCTCCATGATCGTCGACATCGGGGGCGGCACCACGGAGGTGGCGATCATGTCGCTGGCGGACATCGCGGTTTGCGAGTCCATCCGCGTGGCCGGCGACGACATGGACGAGGCGATCATTAATTACCTTCGCCGAAACTACAATCTCATGGTCGGGCAGCAGACGGCCGAGCAGATCAAGATCGAGATCGGGTCGATCTCCGAGCTGGATGACGAGCTGTCACGCGAGGTACGCGGCCGCGATCTGATCAGCGGCCTGCCCCGCAAGACGGTGGTCAGCAGTCAGGAGATTCGAGAGGCCCTCAGTGAGCCGATCAGCGCTATCCTGGATTGCGTGACGCGTACGCTGGAGCGGGCGGAACCGGAGCTGGCCGCCGACCTCGTGGAGAACGGCATCTGGCTGGCCGGCGGGGGAGCGCTGCTCCGCGGATTGGATAGGATCATGAGCCAGGGAACCGGGCTGGACGTTCGCCTCGTGGACGACCCCTTGAGTTGCGTGGCCCGCGGGACCGCCGTCTACCTGGACAACCTGTCGCTCTGGAAAGAGACAATGGAGTCCGACGCGGACGAGTTGTAGTCCGCCGTCGCATTCCGCGGTGTGTTTCCGGCCGGTTGCGACATCCATTCTGAGTCTCCGCTGCGCATACCGCTATGCGTGATCGACGCAAAAGACGAATCTCCCGACGAAGTCTGGTGTTCGTGGTTCTGCTGTTTCTGTCACTGGCAGCCCTGATCGCGCCGCCTCGGTACACCGGCTGGCTGGCCAACCTCGTGCAGGTTGTCGCCCCGTTCCAGGCCGTGACGAACCGGACCCTCGCCGCCGCGGAAGACGCCTTCGTGGGGCCGCCGGCCCCCGAGGTGAAACCCCCGGATGCCGGTGAGCTCGAACGACAGAGAAGCGATCTGGAAAACCTGCTGCACTCCCTCACCGCGCGCATGGAGGTGCTGGAACGACAGAACGAGGAACTGACCGCCATCCGCAAGCTGGGCCTGGATACGCGCGGTGACCTGATTCCGGCTCACGTCATCAGCCAGGACCTGCTGAGCTGGCGGTCCTCCGTTGCCGTCGATGCCGGCTCCCGGCGCAAGGTGAGGACCGGATCAGCCGTTCTGTCGGACCACTTCAGCGTCAACGTGGGATCGCAACAGGGCGTGCAGGACGGGCTGCGCGTGCTTTCCAGCGAGGCCCTCGTGGGCACGGTGGTCAACACGGGCACGCATACCGCCCGCGTCCAGCTGCTGACCGATCCCGACACCAATATGGTGGCGACCATCAGCCGCGTGCGCGACGGGAAGCCGTTGCCGCTCGACCGCGAGTTCCTTCTCCAGGGTACGGGCAAGGGGCGCCTGGAGATCCGGGACGTTGCCCAGAAGTACGTTCTGTCCGGTGACATACAGACGGGTGACGTGGTCATGACGTCCGGCGCCGAGGTCATTCTCCCCGCCCCCGTGGTGGTCGGCCGGGTGAGTACGATTCGACGTGACCCCGAGAACGGCACGCTGTACATTCTCGATGTGGAGCCCGCGGTGCAGCCGGAACAGCTGCGCCGCGTGTATATCGTGCAGACGGGAAAGACCGGGCCGTCCTGAGTGGGGTGCCACGCGGAGTCGAATCAGGTCAGCGCCGTCTTCTCCGATCGGGCGGAAGTGATGCGGACGAGCCAGATCGTTGCCGTTGACCACGTGGTGATGGAGGGCGGGCCCGCGTGCCAACCGGACCTTGTGTGGCTTTACCAGGACGTCATCGGCCTGAGCCCGCCGGGTGCGGGCGTCGGGGGCTTTGCCGCTGCGTCCGACGAAGTCTGGCTGCGGTTCCGATCGGGCAATCTGGAGCTCCGCTACCGGCTGGTGCCGCGTCCCAGGCTCGATCCGGTGGGCTGCCGGCTGGTTGTCGAAGTGGTCTCCCTTCCGCAGGCGATGGAAGCCATCGAGGAACGCGGCTTCGCGTTTGAGCACCTGCGCGGGTTGAATTTCACTGACCGGCGAGTGTCCATGCTGGATCCGGGCGGCAATCGAATTGAGATCAAGCAGCACTGGCCGGGGGCCTTCTGACCGCATGGTGCCGTCCGTGGGCGGGGGGCCCGCACGGCCAGGCCGAATTTCCGACAAAAAAGGGGGGTGACAAGGTGGTATCGGGCGGATATGATGCTAGCAGATTCCCCGGGGCTCCCGGGGGAAAGAATGCCGTTCCGGCAGCCTTCCTGCGTATCCGCTCGATGGTACAGCCCGCTTGGCCTGAGGAATGAACGGGTACGGATGCTACGGGCGGAGGGCGACGGGCCTATCTGGGGCGCACGTTCGCTGACTTGTTGATTTCGCTTCGGCTCAGACCCATGGTGAAGTCCGGTCAGGAGTGGGCTTGGGCTCGCGGTTGACGCGGTGAGGCTTCCCGGACCAGGTTTCAAAGGGGCGGCAGGAGCGCTGGGGTTCCGTTCGGCGTATCCGACGCCCGCGCGGCGCGGGTCGGTTCGACAAAGGAAACCGGGCCCTGAAGGCGTCAAAGCCCGTCATTGGATTGGCCGGGGGGATCGGTGCCGGCAAGTCCACCGTCGCGCGGATCGCGTGCGACCTGGGTGGGTCCCTTATCGATTCGGACCGGATCGCCCGGGCCCAGATGCACGATCCGGCCGTGGTCGCCCTGATGCGGCAGTGGTGGGGTGACTCGATCTGCAGACCGGATGGAAGCGTGGACCGGGCGCGGATCGCGGAAATCGTCTTTCGCGATGCCGCGGAGCGGGCACGGCTGGAGGGGCTGATTCACCCGCGCGTGGCCGCCCGGCGTCGAGAGCAGATGGCGGCCGCCCGGTCGGACCCCGCGGTTCGGCTGATCGTGCTGGACAGCCCGTTGCTGTTTGAGGCGGGGCTGGCCGCTGCGTGCGATGCGATTGTGTTCGTGGAGGCGGACCGGGACGTGCGGCGGGCCCGGGTCCAGGCCACGCGGGGATGGAGTGAACAGGAGTTTGACCGCCGGGAAAAGTTGCAGGACTCTCTGGACAGCAAGCGGTGCCGGGCCGATTATATCGTGGACGGCAACTCCGGACTCGACGAACTCCGTCGCCAGGTCAAACGCCTGATATCCCGGATTCTTCATGAGGAACATGGCACACCGTAAGAGGGGCGTCCCCCGAGGATGCCAAGCGAAACAGAAAACGTAAAACGTCGCTAACGTCAGTCCATTCCGACTCGACAAGCATCCGTTTGACACACCCGTCAGCCGGGCAGGAGATTTTCGTCATGGCGAAAGCCAGCAGCACCAGTCGTAC
>CAZBFW010000390.1:0-4689 GCA_964491135.1 uncultured Phycisphaeraceae bacterium
TACGGCTGAACGTACGGAACGTGAAACCGGGTCAACAGCTCCGAAACCTCATCCGGCATACGACCGTCCGCCCACGACGTCAGGAGCACCGCTGAAACAGGTGCACCGAGGGCGGACAGAATGGCCTCGGCCGTCTGCACGTCCACGCGCCGGGGACCGGCCACCAGGTTCAGGCCGATGGCATCCGCCCCCGCCTCCGCGGCCGCCGTCGCATCCGAAACCGATGTTATTCCACAGATTTTTACCCACATGGGCCGGTGTCCAGACTCCTGCCGCCAGCCTCGACCGGACAGGGCAAGGCTACGGTGCAACCGCCGGGCCGTCAAACCGCCGTTCGGGCGGCGGCTTGTGCGACGAACACAGATGCCTACACTATCTGCCACTCGGGTTTCTAACTTCCCAGCCCTGTTGGCGGTCGAACAGGGAGTGGCCGGGGAGCCGGCCCGTCGGGGCGAGCCTTTTCGAGACGGTTGGGCACATCATGCGTCATCGAGAAATCTGGCTGGTGATCGGCCTTGTGGCCGCAGCCCTCTGCGCGGGTTGCGCGGCCCGAGGCGCCGCGGAACGGTTCGGCAAGACGTTCTATCTGGACGGGGCGGGGAATTGGGGCTTCGGCTCTTCGGACGTGCCGGAGGGGCTCCGCCAGGCGGGCTACCACGGTGACGTGGAAGTGTTCATGTGGACCATTTCCTTCAACCCGCTGGTGGATCAGCTTGCCACGGGAAACGCCAGGCTGCGCAGTGCGATACTGGCGGACAAGATCAAGGATTACGCCCGCCGCCACCCGGACTGCGAAATCAACGTCATCGCCCTTTCGGCCGGGACGGGCGTGGCCGTGTGGGCGGTCGAGCAACTGGACGGCAAAGCCCGCGTGAACAACCTGATCCTGCTGGGCTCCTCCTTGTCCTCCAGCTATGACATGCGCAAGGCCCTGCGCCACGTCGACGGCAAGGTTGTGGCCTACTACTCTGCGCATGACAACGTGCTGGAGGCGGTTCGCGTGGTGGGTACGATTGACGGCAAGCGCGGGGTCGATTCCGTCGGCCAGGTGGGTCTGCACCCGCCGGGCGGCCCCTATCCGCAGATCGTGAACATCGGGTGGTCGCGCAAGTACCTGCCGCTGGGCTGGGCGGGTGCGCATACGGACTGCACGAACCAGATCTTCGTCCGCCGGGAGCTGTCTCGCTACCTGGTGAGGGAAGCCGACCAGGCTCCGACGCAACAGGCGCGTCGGGAGACGCCGGACTTCGGTCCCTTGGCCGCCGCCGGCGGGACCCGATAAAGAAAGGCCTCCGCCACCCAGTCCGTTGCGGACGGATGGCGAAGGCTCGTTGTTGGCAGGAAACAGGCTGCGGTCGGCGTCGCGCGGCGCTACGAACCCGAATACGGCAAGAGGGCCATGAAACGCGCGTGCTTGACCGCCGCCTTGAGATCGTTCTGCTCCTGCGCATTGGTGCCGGCGCGCTTGCGCGACATCAGCTTGCTGCTCGAGGAGAGAAACTTGCGCAGCAGCTCGATCTCCTTGTAGTCCACCAGCGGCCCGACCCAATCCTTGCCGGCGCGCTCCGGGAAGCGACTCCGCCCGCGGCGCGTTGTCTTGCGGGGCTTCTTGCCCATTGACGACCTTGACTTTTCCACTACGACTCCGTGCCTTTCTGCGTAACCGACTTTGGTACCTGATGCTCTCGCATCACTCGCTCAAACTCATCCGGCGCCACCGACTCCGATTCGTCAATCAGCATCGTCGGGATGCCGTCGCGGATCGGGTAGCGCCGCCGCGTGCGTGCGTCGGTGGAATACAACCACTCTCCCACCCGCACCACCGGGGCCTTGCTCAGCGGGCAGACCAGCCTCTCATACAGCCAGGCGTCGGCTTCACTCATGATCCACCCGCACGGGCCCGAAACCGGGCCGCCTTTGAACCCGGCCAGCATACCGATCGCCGCGCCGTCGGGCAAGGGCGCTTCCCGAGCCGAGTGGCAGGTGCGCCATCAGCCGACGGCCGGAGGGACGGATTATAACATCTTTTTTAGCAGTCGCTTATGGATCTTGCCCGTCGGGCTGCGCGGAAGCTCCTCCGCCACCCGGACGAATCGCGGCACCTTGTAGCCCGCCAGACGCTCCCGCACGAAGGCCCGCAACTCCGCGTCAGTGGCCGACTGGCCCTCGCGGCAGATCACGAACGCCGCCGGCACCTCACCGCGCGAGGCATCCGGGACGCCCACCACCGCGGCCTCCGCAACCGCCGGGTGATCCAGGAGGGCTGCCTCAATCTCCCGCGGGAACACGTTCTCCCCGCCGACAATCATCATCTCCTTCCTCCGCCCGGTGATATACAGAAAGCCGTCCGCGTCTTGCCGGCCAACGTCGCCCGTCCGGAACCAGCCGTCGGCGGATGCGGCGGCTTGCGCAAGGTCCGGCCGACCGTGATAGCCCTGCATCACGCCGGGTCCGCGAACCTGGATCTCGCCGTCCGTGCCATGCGGAACGTGGACGCCGTCATCGTCCACGATCCGGACCTGGGCGCTTCGGATGGGCCGGCCGATGCTGCCCGGTCGATGTGCGTCGGGCAGGTTCAGCGAGACCACCGGCGAGGTTTCGGTCAGGCCGTAGCCCTGGAGCAGCTCGATCCCGAACCGCGACCGGAAACCGTCGGCGACGCGGGAGTGCAATGGTTCGCCGCCGCTGATGGCGAGGTACAGGCTGCGATACGTGTCCGGCGGGGTGTCCTTTGCGCGCAGCAGCGCGGCATACATGCTGGGGATCGCCATCAGAATCGACGGATGCTCATGGCGCATCGCCTGCACCACCGCAGCAGGCTGGAAACGAGGAATGCAGTGGACTGATGCCCCCAACACCGCGGGGATCAGCACGTTGGTCGTCAGGCCGAAGACGTGGAACGGCGGCAGGATGTTCAGGAACCGGTGGTCAGGCGTGATCCGGGCCGTCGCGATGCAGTCTTCACAATTGCTCAGCAGGTTGCCGTAGGACAGAACGACTCCCTTGGGCGCGCCGTCGGTCCCGGACGTGTAGAGCACGACTGCCGTATCCTTCGGCCCCACGCGGGGCGGGGCCGGTTTGCGCCGCAGCAGTGCCCGGATGATCCGCGACCGGAGGCCCAGGTCTTCCAGGGCCAGCGGTCGAGCCGGAAGCGGCTCCAGCAACTCATCAAAATGGTGGACGCTTACGATCCGGTCGATCCCGGCGTCTTCCACGACGGAGCGGAGCTCGGCCGGGCTCAGGAGGAAGTTCAGAGGAACCGCCACCTTGCGGGCCCAGAGCGTGCCGAAAAGGGTGGCGGCAAACCCGCTGCCGGCGGGCAGCATGATGCCCACGCGGTCCCGCTCGGTTTCGGCCTGGAGAGCGTCGCGCAGGGCCAGGGATGCGGCCACGAGCCGGCGGTAGCTCAGCCGAAGCTTCGGGTCGGAGACGGCCTGTTTGCCTGGGTAGCGGGCGGCGGACTGCAGCAATGCATCAACCAGCATGGCAACGTGTTCCGTGGCGGCCCCGGTCCGCCCCGGTTAGAATCTGCGGGGGTCCGACCCGCGGGCACGTGACAAATCGAGATTACCCGTTGCGTTGCCTTCAGTCCATTGGCATGATCCCCCGATGTCCAGATTGGGGGGCCGGCATGCGGAACCGACGGAGGCAGATGGCGTGCGAACACCGACCCGAGATGGCTGGATCGCGAGGCGCGGGGGCACACTGCCATCCCGTGCGACCGCTCAGCTGGTCACGTTGTTGTGGAGCGGGCTTCTGGGGGGATTGGGCGGTTGCACCGCTCTTCCGCCCGGGGCCGTGCGACAGATCGAGAACGCGAACCTCGCGTACCGCGCCCGGGACTATGACCGGGCGGAGGGAATGCTGACGCCGGTCATCCGGAGCCATCCGGAGTCGCCGGACACGGCCGAGGCGTTTTACGTTCGGGCCTTGTGCCAAATCCATCGGCAACAGCGTGACACGGCCCGGGCGGACCTCAAGCGAGTCATTCCGTTGAGCCAGCGTCCAGACCTGACGGCCCTGGCCTACGCGCAGCTCGGCAACCTGGCTTTTGACGAGGAGGACTATCCGCAGGCGGCGGGCTGCTATCGCCACGCGGCCAGAGGGTTGCCCCGGCAGCGCCCGACGGACCAGATTCTCTACCAGTACGGCCTGAGTCTGCAGCGCAGCGGTCGATTCGCGGATGCCCGATTCGCGTTCGGTGACGTCATCATGGACTACAGCGGCAGTCCATACGCGGCCTCGGCGCAGCGGAAGCTCGCCTGGCCGTATGAGCATTTCAGCATCCAGTGCGGCGCGTTTTCGAAGCTGGAATCCGCTCGCGAGTTGGCCGGTGAGTTGAAGGCGCGGGGTTTTTCGCCGCGGGTGTTGCGGGACCCCCGGGCCGAGAGCGCGTTGTACATGGTCTACGCGGGGGAGTATTCCGAGTATAGCGCGGCCGTCGCCGATCGCGAGGCCATCCGCAACGTGGTCCACGATGTGTTCATTGTGCCCTGAGGCAGCGAGCCCCGGGGGGCTCACCTTCGGATCCGCCCGGCGGGTTCGTGCCGTTCGCGGCGGGCTTGTCCTGCCCGGGGATCGTGGTACCATGGTAAGCCTGTGAAAACCCGCCGGCGTTCAGGCGGCGGGCTCACGCGGGGCGTGGCGCAGCCTGGTTTAGCGCGCTTGACTGGGGGTCAAGAGGTCGCT
>CAZBFW010000391.1:0-4677 GCA_964491135.1 uncultured Phycisphaeraceae bacterium
ACGTACGGATCTGTGGGAGCCCTGGGTGAGCAATCACCCAGGGCCACCCGGCCGCAAAGATGGGGCCGGGAATTCGCCCCCGCGCCGGGATCGGCCCAGCACGAGGCGAGGACTCTCTTTCTGCGTTGCCGAAAGCCAGCACCATGGCGCCGTGCGGACCACAGGCAGAAGCGAACGAAATGGTGATGAATCACTCGGACGCGGGCTTCGTCGTTGCGGCGACCTCGATCTGTTCCGCCTCGCGGAACAGCATCCACCGATCTGCCGGCACGCCCTCGAACGCCGCCTGCATCCGCGGGCCGTCCGGACCCTCGTCCGTCACGTTGCGGATCAGGATGCGCACGACCTGCTCCGGATGCGCCCGGGCCACCGTGCCGTAGATTTCCGGGTCATTCTCGCCCGAATCCCCCACCAGGATGAACTGCCGCCGCGGGAACGCGGCCAGAATCGCCCCGATCGCCTCACGCTTCATCTCCACCGGCGACTCCAGCAGCTCCAGCGCCGTCGAGTCCTTCAGCCGGAAGAATCGCTGGTGAAAGCTGCCCGATGGAAAGCCCGCGGACGCCATGAACTCCGAAAGGACCGGATAGAGCTGCCACGGACTGGCCGACACGTAGTGAAAGCACACCCCCTCCGCCGCCCACCGCCGGTACACGTCGGCCATCCCCGGCACGGCGCGGAAAGGCCGGCAGAAGGTGTTCTTCACGAGGGCGGACCGGTCCGTCACCTCCGTGATCTTGATGGTATCGTCGATGTCCGAGATCACGGACAGGCCCGTCT
The DNA here is from genome assembly GCA_964491135.1 of uncultured Phycisphaeraceae bacterium. Taxonomy (GTDB): domain Bacteria; phylum Planctomycetota; class Phycisphaerae; order UBA1845; family UBA1845; genus JAFGJQ01. The sequence goes on from CAZBFW010000391.1 coordinate 781, forward strand.
GCGGAATCATCCGAACGGCCCCGCGGAAACGTCGTGGATCGCCTTTCGGCAGAACCGCTTCGAAGCTCAGCCAGCCTTCTTTCACCAGCGGGGCCGCGTCGACCGTGGACAGGCGGATCTCACCCTGGAAGTGGCCGTTCGGTTCGGAGGGCGGCAACCGGTACTGTTTGCCTCCCACCTCAATCGCGATGTCCTTGCCTCGTTCGTTGTCGACCAGGAACAGCCGTGCGCGCTCGTGGAAGATGTCGCCTTCGTCCGCTGATTCCCGCAGCCCCAGCGTCTGCCGCAGCCGGTCCAGCAGCCCGGCCCGAACCACCGAATCCCTTTCCGGCTCGAAGATCCATCCGTGGATCGGCACCACCCACGCCTGCCCGTCAGGCGTCAAGTGGGCGAATGTCGGAAAGAAGACGATCTCTTCATCCGCCCGCACCGGCCTCGGTACGTGCAGGCCGACAATGACAAGTGCTCCCAGTGCGACCGTCAGCATCAGGATGCCTGCCGTTCGAAGCCGCCGCCTCTGGCTTGCCGTTTCACGGCACGTGTGCATGTCTTTGGCCCTCGCTCTCGCTCTCGACGCATGCGGGGTGCGCTCCGACGCACCACTGACCACGCTCGTATCTTACCAGAGCATCGAGCCCGCGTGAGGGGCCGGGGTCTTGATGGAGGTTTGACGAAGGGCGGATTCCCGATCGGCTCCCGCAACGGCATGCACGCGTGGCATGCCCGTCCGGAGCACGTCGGCCTTCGGCTGTTCCGGACGCACGGCGTGCTGTGTGCCGAACGTCAACCCGACTCCTTCGGATCGCCCTTCGGCGTGTCTTTCAGAGGATAGATGACAACCTTGTTGTCAACGACCTCGGGCTGCGCGAGTTCCTTCAACGCGCTTTCCTCCTTTCTGACTTGTTGCTCGTAGGCGCGAATCGAGCTCTCGATGTCGGCCTTCCTGGCGCTGAGATCCCGTTGCTCCTGCATCCGATTCACGAAATGCGCCGCCGATTCCTGGCTTTCGGAGATCGCCTGCCGGCGGGCCAGGATCTCGGCCATCTCCACCTCCAGCGCGATGAGTTGCCGATCCAACGCGGCAGTCGTGTCATTGTCCTGGGCGGGCCTCGCCTTTGTGATCGCGTCGATTTTCGCCTTCGTGCCGGCCTGGTCGACGTCCAGCGCACGGAGTTGATTCGACGAGTCGAGAACGCTCCGCCGGAGCTCATCTTCGGTCGACTGGAGCGCCTGGCCCTCCAGTGGCAAGTGCAGCTTCTGCTGCAACTTGGGTATTTCGTCTTCCATGGCCTTCAGCCGGGCGATGCATTCGGGCAATTTCGCCTCGTTTTCGGCTTTGCCCGCAAGGAGTCTCTCGATCTCCCGTTGGGTTTCCTGTCGCTTGGCGGCAACCTCGTCATCCAACGCGGCGAGGAACGCCTGCACACACAGCCGGGCATCCTGCTCGCCGACGGCCGCGATGTGAATGATTCGCGTGCCCTCATACTCGGGTCGCTCCCTGTACCTCAGCCAGGGTTTGTCCCACACCACGGCTTTCTGGTCCTCAGACATTTCCTGAGCGAACCGCGTCCCGAGCATCTTCCGCGACAGCATCCAGAGAAGGCCGCTGTCGCTCTTTCCTATCCATGGTTCCGGCAAGGATACCTCGAACACGGCAACGTGGGCAGGGACAAAGTTGCCTCTCCCGTACATGGCGCCCTGCGGTGTGATGGCGCCTGGTTCTCCGATCTCGAACACCAGTTTTCGTTCAGAGAGCGTCGGCTCCTGAGCAGACGTTCTTCCCTGGCACAGACCGCAGACCAGAAGCACGGCTATCGGCAGTCGTTTCGCGCAATTCATGGCATGGAACTCCTTTGTGACCAATCATCGAGCCGGCACCGCGATTGATGCGCTGCGTCGGTCTCCGGGTACTCGTCGGCGATGAAGCGATACCGGGCCAGGGCCAGTTCCTCCCCGCCCGGCTGGGCCGCCAAGAGGTCGGCAACGGCCAGAAACTCGGCCGAAACACCGGCCCGGGCAATCATCTGTTGCAGCGATGCCAAGTCGGCTTTCGGCGGGGCAGACGTTGGATGGGACGATCGCGCATACAGTCCATAGATCAGGCTTCCACCCAGCAGCAATGCCACGCTCGCGGCGACCGCCCCCACGCGGGCCCGCCGAACCCAAGGACGCCGCGGAGCGTTCATCCCACGCAAGCCGGCAAGCTCCGCCTCCTGCGCCTGCCAGATGGCCCGGGCATGCGCCAGCGACGCCTCCAGTGCTGCCAGCGTGGCTCGTGCTTCGGCAGATTCCGCCAGCCTTTTCTGCACTCGCACCTGAGCCTCCGGAGGCAGAACGCCGTCCGCGTAATCCACGAGTTCCCTGTTCAACTCGTCATCCAACGGCGACATCACGGCTCGAACCCCTTCGACATCAGACGCCGGGCTAGCACCAGGCGCCCGCGCTGCAGGCGGGTGCGCACCGTGCCCGCGGGCAAGCTCATCACGCGCCCGGCCTGTGCTGAGTCCATCCCGCAGAAGTAACACAAGACCATCGGAGCCAGCAGATCCGCATCCAATCCCAGCAGGGCGTCTCGGACCGCCTGCCTCTGCTCCGCGACATCTGGATCACCCTCCCCAGCTCCAGTGCCCTCGTCGGATCCCCGGCGCGGCTGCCGAGCCGTCTCAGAAGCAGCGGCCGTGAACCTCTTGCGCCGGCGAAACTCCAGCCGGCATCGATTCACCGTGACCCGCACGAGCCACCCAAGGGTCTCCTCGCGGCTGCGATCGTCCGGCGGGCGCTCCGAGGCTTGCACGTATACGTCGTGAAGGATGTCTTCCGCATCGGCCGCCTGGAAACCCATGCCGGCCACGACCCGCCGCAAATGGGTGATGGATTCGACGAACAGCCCGCCGACCATCGAGGCCGAACGGCCGCTCGGATCGGCCGACGGGGTACACATCCGTATGGCCGGAATGGCGTCGTCGGTTGTCCCCATGCGGCCTCCCTGTTTGGAGAATGCGCGGCAGAGCTCCCGCGTTCACGCAAATCTCGGAAAAACGGCGGTTCAGCGGGATCGCGTCCGAGTCGCATCGTATGGCGGCGATCTCGCCGCTCGCAAGCCGAGCCACTCCGACCGGACCTGAGCCTCCACAGAGTGCACCCCAGCGCACCACGCAACAAGGAGCGGTCGGCGAAGCGTAACCCCGGGGGGGGACAAGGGTAATCACAGAAGAAGTGACCAATACGCCGCTCGGACTCGGCGCATAAAAAAAGTGGGCAAGAAGGCGCGGCCACGCGCTCTCCAGAGGTCACCCGTTCGACCGCTTGATCCGGCTTCGTTACCGCCGCCGGAACGTCCTCTCGTGGAATCCGCCGCCCGTCCAGAGTGCGATACCTGCCGCGTACGACCGAATCGGTTGAGTCGTCCCACTTCGCCGTTGAATCCTTTTCCCGGCCTTGTGGTTTTTCGCAGCAGACCTTTGCCGGGAACGCTCGCACAATCCCGGTAATGCCTCTCGTCGGGTTCCGCGTTCCTCCAGAGTCTTACCCGGTCGAACCTGGCCGCACCCCGCCGCCGAAGCGGCCCGGCACGGCACCTCTCGTGAGCTTCGGTTCCCTTCAGCACATTTCAGACCCGGGGATCCACATGCGCGGGCTTGCCTCACCCGCTTGGGTCCGTCTTCAGGGTTTGGTTACCCTCCTGACGGTTTCCGCCCCCCGGGCCCTGGCCGGCCTTGTTTCATGCCGACAGCGCTCCTGGGATTTGTCACACCCTTCGGAGCTTCCCCCTTCCAGAAGGTACCCAAGGCCATTACGCCTTGCCGGTGAACCTGCCTGCCGTTTCCTCGACCGCTGCGCCCGCACCCACCGAGATCGGAAGAGCACACGTCTGAACTCCAGTCACCGCTCATTATC
>CAZBFW010000392.1:0-4677 GCA_964491135.1 uncultured Phycisphaeraceae bacterium
GCTGTACGCTACGGCCGGCAGTACTTCGACATACATGAGCCGTTCCTTTGTGATCTCGTGTCGCCTTTGTCTGACTTAATGCGTGATGCGTTTCCTGAGTTGCACGACGCGCATGGGGACCGAAACATCGACCACGTGTCGACAATCATTCGCCAGGAGGAGGAATCGTTTATCCGCACGCTGGATCGGGGGTTGGCCCTTTTTGACCGTTACGCTGCCGATGCAATCGGGCGGGCAATCTCATCGTCTTGTGGCGCTAGCTTCGTGGAAGTCTCGACCGGGTTTTGGGACGATTCACCGCAAGCGGATGGGGTTGCGCCGGCAGAGGGCCACTGGACGGTCCATATGAAACGCCCTGACGGAACTTTGGACCGTGTGAGGCTCAGAGCAGCAACTGCATTGGAAGCAAGTGTGCGCAGCGGCGGACCCATAGTGTTCTCCGGGCAAGCTGCGTTCAAGCTTCACGACACCTACGGCTTCCCCATTGACTTGACCAAGCGGATGGCCGAAGAGCGTGGCCTGACGGTTGATGTTGCAGAGCACGAGCGGCTCATGGAAGAGGCTCGGGATCGGGCCCGGACGGCGGCCGCGGGAGATGCGGACTTCGACCTGAACCTGCGCACGCCGCCGCCGGCCACGGACGACTCGCCCAAGTACGACGGTCGGCCCACGGATGCGACGCTCATCGGCTTCGTGCAGAACGGCGAATACTTGACGGAAGGTGAGGTTCCGTTTGACGCTCGCGTGGCTCTGGTACTCGACCGTACCGTCTTCTACGGCGAGCAGGGCGGGCAGGTCGGCGATCGCGGGTGGATTCACGGCATCGCCATTGCCCCGGTGGACAAGGAGCAATCGAGCTTCCGCGTGGAGGACACGAAGCGGTTCGGTGACTCCGTGCTGCACATCGGCTCGGTGCTTTCCGGCGGCGAACCGCTCTGGGTCGGGCAGCGGGTGCGGGCCGTTCTGGACGGTGATGAACGCCCCCGCACGATGAAGAACCACACCGCCACGCACATGCTGAACTGGGCGTTGCGGGAAGTACTTGGCGCAGGCGTGCAGCAGAAAGGGTCGTTGGTCGATGCGGAGAAGACGCGGTTCGACTTTTCCCACAACAAGCCGATGACACCCGAGGAAATCGCCCGGACCGAAGACTTGGTGAATCAGCAGATCGCGGCGGACATGCCCGTACGCGTGCAGGACGTGCCGCAGGACAAGGCCCGACAGATCAACACGCTGCGAGCGGTATTCGGGGAGAAATACCCGGATGTCGTGCGCGTCGTGTCCATCGGGGTCCCGATTGACGAGATGCTGGCCCGACCGGACGCGGGCGAATGGATGGCCCACGCCGTGGAGTTCTGCGGCGGCACGCACCTCGCCCGCAGCGGGCAGGCGGAGCGGTTCGCCCTGATTTCCGAGGAGGGAGTGGCCAAGGGCATCCGCCGTGTGGTCGGCATCACCGGTGAGGCGGCCAAGCAGGCCGAGGCAACCGGGGCGGCGCTGGGGGCTCGCTGCGAGGCGCTGGCCAGGGCAAATCCCGCCGACGTGGCCGAGCAGTTGCCGGCGCTGCAGCGCGAGGCGACGGAGGCCGTCATACCTTTGCGGACGAAGCAAGACGTGCAGGCGCGCATCGCCGAACTGCAGAAAGTCGCCAGGCAGGCGGAGAAGCAGCAAGCCGCCGCATCGGGCGAAGCGGTGATGGAACGCGTGGCCGGCCTGCTGGCGGCGGCGCAGAAGATCAACGGCGTGATCGTCGTTGTCGGCGACGTACCGTCTGCCCCGGCAGACGCCCTTCGCGGCGCGATCGACTGGATTCGCCAGAAGACCCCGGCCTCGGCCGTTCTGCTGGCCATGGCCGAGGAGGGCAAGGTGACGCTGGTGGCCGGCATGAGTCGCGACGTCGTGGCCCGCGGCGTGAAGGCCGGCGACTGGATTAAGGAAATCACTCCGCTCGTCGGTGGCCGCGGCGGTGGTCGCCCCGACATGGCCCAGGGCGGCGGCACGGACCCGAGCTCGCTGCCCAGGGCCCTCGAAGCGGCCACCAGGTGGATTCGCGAGCGCCTGACGTAGGGTCCGCCCCGCAGACCACGATTGCCGTGTGCTGCCGTCGGCCATCTGCTCGCATGAACGCGATGGACCATTCATGCTCGCCAGAGTCCTCACCCCGCGTGCCCTGGTTCCAGGCACGGCGAATTGCCAAGTTGGCTGTCGGCCTGGGCTGTGCGGTGACCGCCTTCTCGCTGCTGTGGTTGGAGCGGTCCCCGTTCGGGCTTGGCACGGCAGGTTGGCCGGTGCCGTTCGTGACGTGGGCGACGCGTGGCGGCGTTCTGTCCGGCGGCCTGGTGCACGGGTGGCCTGCCGCCGTGGACGTCCTGATGTGGTCGCTTCTGGGATTGATGGTGCTCGGCCTGCTGGCAACGGTCTCGGCGCCGCGCGGCATCCGCGGCTGGAAACGCATTCTGGCCGGCCGGTGCCACGCGTGCGGATACGATCTGACCGGAAACGTGTCGGGGATCTGCTCGGAGTGTGGTTCGGCGATTCTTGGCCGCCATGCGGCCCATCCCCCGCCGTGGCGCAAGCCGTTTCTGCTTTTTCTGGCTTCGCTGGGCGCCCTGATCGTGATGGAGTGGACGATGGATGCCGGGCGCCTGGTGAATTGCTGCTCTGACTGCGGCGCCGTCAGCGAATCGCTCGGATTGTCATGGCTGGGGCTCGGCGGACCGTACGCCGCCTGCGTGGAAGAAGGCCCGGTTTCGCAATTCATCCAGGATTCGCAGCCGTTCACCTGTACACACCGCTGGGAGCGCTGCCAGAGCGAGTCCGGCGGACTGGTGGCTCACACGCAAACGTTCTGGATCGGTTGGCGACGCCTTACCCTGATCACCACGCTGCAGGAAGGTCATCCGAACGCGGCTGAGTATCTGAAGGAAAAAGCGGCAGCCGATCCGGCATTTGCGGAGAGGTTTGCCGGACTGATCCGATCGTCTCCGCGGAGCCGCGAGGGCCGCGCGCTTTGGCTGGAGTTGCAGGCGGACCTGCCCGCCCACAAGCCTGCCCGCTGACACGGTGGCACACCCGGCCCCCGGATGGATGAGTTGGACGTTTCCACGCTTGTGTGTCCGGCCTATAATGCCCGCACTATGGCCTCTTCCGACGCCCTGGACAATCCGACATGACGACGCATGAACCGCTCACGATTCGGCTGGACGGGCAGCCCATCCGCTTCGACTGGCTGGACACCGCCTACGAGCATCCGCTCCAAGTCGAGATCGACGAGCGGATGTGGGAACGCATCGATGCCTCACGCTCGGCGGTGGAAACCATCGTCCGCCGCGGTGAGGTGGTGTACGGCGTCAATACAGGGTTCGGAACGCTCTGCCGCCAGCGCATCAACGGCGACCAGCTCGGCGAATTGCAGGAAAACCTGATCCTCTCGCATGCCGTAGGCGTGGGCCCCCTTGCGCCGGCTGTCATCGTGCGTTGGATGATGCTCTTCAAGATTCAGGCTTTGGGCTTCGGCCTCAGCGGAGTGACCCGCCATTCGGTAGATGCCCTGCGGCGGATGCTGTCGGCGGATGTTTTGCCGGAAGTCCCCACGCAGGGTTCGCTGGGCGCCAGCGGAGACCTGGCTCCCCTGGCGGCCCTGGTGCTGCCGCTGCTGGGCCGGGGCGCGGTGCGGCACGGTGAGGCACAGATCCCTCTTGCAGAGGGTCTGGCCCTGGCCGGCGTGAAGCCGATCCGCCTGGAGGCCAAGGAGGGGCTTGCCCTGATCAACGGCACGCAATTCATGAGTGCCTACGGGGCGGCCCTGGTGGTCCGGGCCCGCCGGCTGCTCAAGCATGCGGACATCATCGCCGCGGCGTCGCTGGACGGATCCTTCGGGAGTTTCCGTCCCTTTGAGGACCGATTGCATCGAGTCCGCCCGCATCCCGGCGCCATCGACACCGCCCTGAACGTCCGCAAGGTCGTCGAGGGCAGTCGCATGAACGAGGCTCATCGGACGTGCGACCGCGTGCAGGACCCGTATTCTCTTCGTTGCGTTCCGCAGGTGCACGGGGCGTCGCGCGACGCGGTGCGGCACGTGCAACATGTCGTGGAAACGGAAATCAACTCGGTCACCGACAACCCGGTCGTTTTTGACGCGGATACGGTCATCAGCGGCGGAAACTTCCACGGACAGCCCCTGGCCCTGGCCCTGGACTACCTGGCCATGGCCATGGCCGAATTGGCGAACATCTCGGAGCGCCGGATCTATCTGCTGCTGTCCGGCACAACAGGCCTGCCCAGCCTTCTCATGCAGGACACAGGGTTGAACAGCGGGTTCATGCTGCCGCAGTATACGGCCGCCGCCCTGGTCAGCGAGAACAAGATTCTCGCGTCTCCCGCGTGCGTGGATTCCATCCCCACGTCGCTGGGGCAGGAGGACCATGTCAGCATGGGCGCCACAGCCGCCGTGAAGGCCTGGCGCATTCTGGACAACGTGGAGACGGTGCTGGCCATTGAGCAGATGTGCGCGGCCCAGGCGCTGGATTTCCGCGCGCCGCTGACCTCCGGAGCCGGCGTGCAGGCGGCGCTGGCGGAAATCCGCCGCGAGATCAGCTTCGCCGACCGCGACCGGCTTTTCGGGGACGACATCCAGAAATCCCTGGCCCTGCTTCGCTCGCAGCGCATCCTGCGGGC
>CAZBFW010000393.1:0-4675 GCA_964491135.1 uncultured Phycisphaeraceae bacterium
GAGATGGAATCTCGTGACTGGAGTTCAGACGTGTGCTCTTCCGATCTTGCCCGCGGGCTTCGAGCCGCACGCGTGGGTCATCATGGTGCTGCCGCCCGGCGCGTTCCTGACGCTCGGCGTCGTGATCGGGCTGGTGAATTATCTGCGGCAGCGGCGAACGAAGGGAGGCGCAGCATGAGCGTGGGGGCCCTGGTCGGCATTTTCCTGGGCGTCGTGCTGGTCAACAACTTTGTGCTGGCGGGCTTCCTGGGGATCTGCCCGTTTCTGGGCGTGTCGCGCAAGGTGGACATGGCGTTCGGCATGGGCTGCGCCGTCACCTTCGTGATGACGATTTCGGGCGTCGTGACCTGGATCATCGTGCACTGGGTCCTTACCCCGGTCGGACTGAAGCTCGCCGGTGATCCGACCGCCCTGTATTTCCTGAAATACGCGGCGTTCATCATGGTCATTGCGTCCATGGTGCAGCTTGTGGAGATGTATCTCAAGAAATTCTTCCCGTCGCTGTACACGGCGTTCGGCGTGTTTCTGCCGCTCATCACCACGAACTGCGCAATCCTGGGCGCGTGCCTGCTGATCGACATGAAACCGGAGTATCAGTCACTGCTGAACGCGGTGACTTTCGCGTTCGGCGGCGGCATCGGGTTCGCCCTGGCCATCACCATTATGGCGGGCATCCGTGAGCACCTGGTCTTCAGCGACGTGCCGAAATGCCTGCAGGGCCCCGCCGTCACGCTGCTGGTGGCTGCCATTCTGTCGCTGGCTTTCATGGGATTCACCGGGGTCGGCAAGTAGCCCCGACGGAGAAGCATTTGATGGGAACCACGCTCATCGTGGCTGCGGCCGTCATGTTCGGACTTACCCTTGCCTTTGCCGTCATGCTCGGCATCGCCAAGGAGAAGCTGCGTGTGGAGGAAGACCCCCGCATCGCGCTGGTGAACGATGCCCTGCCCGCCGCCAACTGCGGGGGGTGCGGGTTTGCCGGCTGTGCCGACTTCGCCAAGGCCGTGGTGGAACAGCGGGCCGAATGCACGGGCTGCCCCGTGGGCGGCTCCAAGACGGCCGAGAAGATCGCGCAGATTCTCGGTGTCGAAGTGGTCCGCACATATCCCTACCGCCCGGTCATCCACTGCCGCGCCAAACGGTCGGACAAGCTGGGTATCGTCCGGTACGAAGGCGTGGCCAGTTGCGTTGAAGCCAACGTGGTGGGCGTGACCCAGGGCTGCACCTACGGCTGCCTGGGCTACGGTGATTGCGTTCGGGCGTGCGCGTACGACGCGATGCGCATGGAAGGCGACCTGCCCGTCATTGACTATGACAAGTGCACCGGCTGCGGGGCGTGCGTGCGGGCCTGTCCGCGCAACATCATCGAGCAGATTCCCTTCAAGCAGGAGCGGATGCTCGTCATTGCCTGCGCCAACAAGGAGCCGGTCAAGTGCGTCAGGGCCGTTTGCAAAGTGGGCTGCATCGGCTGCGGCCTGTGCCAGCGGCTGTTCGCCGATCTGTTCCGTGTGGAAAACAACCTCGCCTACCTGAACTACGATAACTACACCGGCGAGAACGACGAGGGCAACGAGAACCTGCAGAAAGTCCTGCAGAAGTGCCCGGCCGACGTGATGGTCTACTTCGGCAAGCCCAAGCCTCAGTACGCCGAGCAGTTGGCTCGGGAGGAAGCCGCCCTCCCCGTGTGACGTGCCGGGCGGCGCCCTATTCGGCCGCCACGTATTGCGCGAATCCCGATGACTCGGCCGTTTGCACCGCGTCGGCCGAACCCCAGATCCACATCGCTTCAATTCCCGGCAGCGTCTCGACCATCGACCGACCTTCCTCGACCGTCAGCACGCTGAACACGGTGGCCCAGGCGTCGGCGGTGATCCCATCGGGCGCAATGACCGTGACGGCCGGCGCCTGTTCCGCCGGTCGGCCGGTGCGGGGGTCGACGATGTGGGAATATCGCTTCCCGTCAATCACGTTGAACCGCTGCTGCACGCCCGAGGTGGCAACCGCACGACCACAGACGGCCAGAGTGCGCAACAGCCCGGGTCGAAACGGATGCTTCACCCCGATTCGCCACGGCCTGCCGCCGGGCTGGTTCCCGAGCGCGAACACGTCGCCCCCGACGTTTACCAGTCCGCTCTGGGCCCCCGCCTGCTTCAGCGCCTCCGCCGCGAGATCCAGAGCGTATCCCTTGGCGATGCCGCCGAGATCGATCTGAACTCCCGGCACGGTCACGACCGCGGTCCGATCGTGAGGATCAAGTGTAACCTTATTCCAGCCAACGTGTTGCATCGTGTCGGCCAGGGCTTGTGGCTCGGGCAGGCTGTTCTCCTTGCCGGCTTGCTTCCACAGTTGCACGAGTGGCCGGCAGGTCGGGTCGAACGCACCGCCGCTCGCCTTTGCGATCTCCAGCGCCTTCTGCAGGACGAAGAACGTCTCTGGCGAAATGACCAGTCTCTCACCGGGCGGCTGGTGGTTCAGCCGCCCGATCTCGCTAACATCGCTGTAGTCGCTCATTCTCCGATTCACGTCCGCCAGCCGGTCATATGCCGCCTCCACCGCCTTTTTCGCGGTGTCGCGGTCGGCCGCGAAGGCCGTCACCTCGGCAAAGGTGCCCATGATCTCGCGCGACTGGGCGTAGCGAGCGGTTTCGGGCCGGCCGGCGCGGGACGTCGACTCCCGGCACGCGCCAGGCGCGGCGGCCAGCATCAGTGCGAATGACAGACGGATGCGCCGAATCACGGGCTTCACGATACCCGCCGCCGGCGCCTGTCGCAAACCGGTTCAGCACGCGAGCGCACAGCCGTCTCCGGACCGGCGGGCGCCGGATCGAAAACGGGATTGCACGCCCGGTGTTCCTTTCTGTAGAATCGGCGTTGCGCCGGTCGTATTGCCGCTCCGGCGATTGGCCCGTCCGGAAGACCATCTCGCCGGGGCCACGACCGACGGTGAGGAGACTCGACGATGTACGATGCGACAGAGGCTGTGGTGGACCCCCGTTCTGCGTGGGCGCAAGGCGTTGACGCCCGCGCCGCGTTCGTCAGCAAGACGTATCTGCACCTCTTCGGGGCGATCGCCGCATTCACGGCGATGGAAGTGGTCATCTTCTCGAGCGGTGCGGCCGAAGGGATCGCACGCGGACTGCTGGGACTGCCCGGCGGCTGGCTCACCGTCCTGGGCGGGTTCCTGGTGGTGAGCTGGATAGCCAGCCGGGCTGCGCACACGGTGACATCGCAGGTCGCGCAGTATGCCGCGTTGGGCGTCTACGTTCTGGCGGAGGTGTTTATATTCGTTCCGCTGCTGTACGTGGCGAATCGCAGCTTCCCGGGAGTGATCTCCAGCGCCGCGGTGGTCACGACCGCGGGGTTTGCCGCTCTGACGGGGATTGCCTGGTTCACGCGGAAGGACTTCTCGTTTCTGCGCGGCGTGCTCTGGTGGGGCGGCGTGTCCGCGTTGCTGTTGATCGTCGCGGCGGTCCTGTTCGGGTGGGCTCTCGGTCCGGTGTTTTCAGTGGGCATGGTCTGCTTCGCCGGCGCCGCCATTTTGTACGACACGTCCAACGTGATTCACCACTATCCGGCGGACCGCCACGTGGCTGCGGCCCTGGAGCTGTTCGCCTCGGTTGCGCTGCTGTTCTGGTATGTGATCCGGCTGTTCATGTCGGCTCGTGATTAAGCGGGAGATGCTCCCGCGTCCATCGACGGATTGAGAACTCAGAAACGGAGGATGCGACGTGAAGAAGGTCATAGGGGTCGTGGTGGTCATCGCTTTGGCGGTCGGCCTGAAGTTCTACAACCGCGGCGCGGACGACAAGCAGGTGCTGGCCGACATGAAGGAGATCCTGTCTGATCTCGAACTCTCCGCGGAAGATTCGGCCTACGTCAACGGCATCCTGGAAGCCGAGCACAAGCGGGCGTTTGAAGCGGCCTACTCCATGGGGGGTCGGCGCAGGGCGGCCAAGCTGGACGAGGACAAGTACATTGACGCGGTCTTCGAGGGGATGATCGCCCGGTGCAACGCGGATCGCAAGGCCGAGCTGGCCGACACGCTGCGCGGCGCGCATCTCATCTTGAGGAGCACCGGCGAAGAGTAGCGGCCGCCGCGCGGATGCGCGATCCGGCGTTGCCTGCCGGGCCGCCCGGGCTCAGTTTGGTATGAAGTCCGTCTGCGGCGTGATGCGGGCAACCGTTTCTGCCAACAGCCTGGCCGTGTTCTCCAGATCGGTCAGGCTGACCATCTCGACCTGGGTGTGCATGTAGCGGTTGGGCACGCTGAGCACGCCGGCGGCCACGCCGGACCGGCTGATCTGCATCGCGTTCGCGTCGGTGCCGGTGCCGCGGGGCTCCGCTTCGATCTGGTAGGGGATCTTCCTCGCTTTGGCCGTGCTGATGAGCAGATCGGCCACCGTGGGGTTCACGTTGGCCCCTACGGCAATGCAGGGCCCGCCGCCCATTTTGATGCTTCCGAAAGACCGCTTGTCGATGTCAGGGTAGTCCGTGGCGTGTGTCACATCGACCGCGATGCCGACCTGCGGCTCAATGCCGAAGCAGGCCGTTGTCGCCCCGCGCAGCCCGATCTCCTCCTGCACGGTGCTCACCGCAAAAAGGGCGCATTGCAGGCGCCGGGCCTTTGCCATGCGCAGCGCCTCCATGACCACGAACGTGCCGATCTTGTTGTCCAG
>CAZBFW010000394.1:0-4669 GCA_964491135.1 uncultured Phycisphaeraceae bacterium
ACGCTCTTCCGATCTTTCGTCCGTTGAACCACCACGGCACGGCGTTCGGCGACACAACGATCGACCGCCTCGTCGATCAGGGGGTCGGTGGCGCATGGAATGAATGTCCGGATGCCAACCGGGTTTTCCGCGTCCCGGTGCGGACCGGGAACCAGCCAGACCGTGCTGTCCGGATAGCTCTGCTGCAGGCTTTCGAGGAAGAGTCCGACGACCTCCTCCTCGGTGCGGGCCCCGGGCAGCCGGCGGGTGACCTCGAAGACAATGCCCAGGTGCTCATATGTCCGCAGCAGCTCCGCCGCCATCCCGTCCCGCTCGGCTTCCAGTCGGTCGATGGCCTCCTGCATCTGATTGACCAGGGCTTCCACGGGCGTCGGCGATTGCGGGGCGCGGTCGGGCCGCGCATCCGGCTCGGGCGTTCTCGCGTGGGTCTCTTCGGGCATTTCGTCGACTCCCGGGTCTCCCGCGGAAGCGACCCGTCAGGAGCGGGCCGCGTCTTCTTCGCACGTTTGCTGCGCGAGCATCCTCTCGATTTCGGCCACGAACCGTGACGGCGAGAACGGCTTGGCGAATACTCGGATGCCCTGGGTTCCCAGTTCCGCGGCCATGTGCGCCTGATCACAGCGTGAACTCAGGACCAGGATGGGAATATTGAGCCCACGCTCCTGTCGCACCCAGCGGATCAGCTCGATGCCCGTCATCTCCGGCATGTTCACGTCGGAGATCAGGATATCGATGCGCCGACCGTCTTTCACGCAGGCATCGGCCTGCAGGTGGGCCTGGGCGTCGGCCCCGTTCGAGGCCACCTCCACGTCGTGACGGTTCTTCCGCAGCCACATGGACAGCAGGCTGGCCTGGTGGGCGTTGTCTTCGACAATCAGGATTCTCGCCATGTCCGGCGTCCTTGATCTGGGGTTTCCTGGTTCATCACCCGGCCGCGGGGGACGGCGCTTGCACCGCCGCGGCTCCTGCCGCCGCCGCCTTGCGGCAGGGCAGCCGAACAATAAAAGCGGCTCCCTGACCCTTCCGGCTGATCACCTCGATATCGCCGCCGTGCCGCTGCACGATCTCGCGGGCCGTGGTCAACCCGATGCCCGTCCCCGATTCGGCCATGACCGAGGGATCGTTGCCCCGCTGGAAGCGTTCAAAGATGCGCGCGTGATCCGCCGGGTCTATGCCGATCCCGTCATCCTTCACGACGATCGCCACCTCCGCGGCATCCAACTGGCAGCCGACGTGCACGTGTCCGCCCGATGGCGTATACTTCAGCGCGTTGCCCAGCAGGTTGTTCATCACCACGGCCAGCTTGTCCCGGTCCGCCTGCAGCACGGGCAGCTTGGGCGGCAGGGACAGTTGCAGATCGATGGACTTCTCCTCCGCCAGGCCGCGAACGTCCTGGACTGCCTCGGTCAGCAGTCGGTGCAGGTCCACGTCGTCCGGGACGAGCTGCAGCGTGCCGACCTCCAGCTGGGACAGGTTCAGGATATCCTCCACAAGCCGCGACAGACGTTGGGTCTCCTTGGTGATGACGTTGTAGCACTCGGTAATCACCTTCGGATCGTCGAACATGCCGCTGGAGAGCGTCTCCGCGTACGCCCGGATGTTCGTCAAGGGCGTTCGAAGCTCGTGCGTCACCTGGGAAACGAACTCCTCCCTCGCCTTGTCCGCCCGCAACTGCTGCGTGATGTCGCTGACCAGCACCACCGAGGTGCCCTGCGCTCGGGGCCCGTGCGGGGTGGAAACCCGAACCCGGTAGCTGCCCTCGCCGGCCTCGCCGTGCACGATCTCGTTGATGCTCGAAAGAGTCCCCGTCGCCGAGCGTGCCCGCTCCACCACCTGAAGAATCAGCGTGCCCAGGGACGACGACTGGATCTCCGACAGGCTGCGACCGGCCAGTCCGGCTTCGGGAGACGCACTGATCCAGCGGCCGATCTTGACGTTCGCGAATCGAACGCGGCCGTCTTCACCCACCACCATCAGTCCGTCCGGCATGGATTGCAGCGCGTCCGCCAGGTCGCCGCCGGAAGACCGCTCGAGCACCGTCCGGAGCTCCGCGTTGGCCGTCGAGCGACGGGCCTCCGTCCGGAACTCGTCTGCCAGGTCAATGAGCCGGTTCCAACTCGCGGCCACCGCGCCCAGGTCGTCGGACAGTCGCAGGGAGCTCAGCTCCTGCTCCAGCGTGTCGCGGTGCGCGGTCAGCGAGTCTGCGATCTGCGCCACGCCGCGGAAGTGGTGCCGCAGCCGGTGGTACACCAGCCAAAGGGCCCCGACGGCAAGCAGGATGGCCGTCGGCGTCCAGCTCCGGGCCAGCCCCAGGCCGATTCCCGCCTCGGGCGGGTGGACCTGCGCCATCAGTACGCGGAGGTCCGACGGTCCGCGGCGGACGGGAGTCACGATGCGATAACGCCGTTCGCCCGCGGCGGTGTTCACATCGCGGATTTCCAGTCGGACCGGAGTTGTCTTGCCCGTCCAGGCCGGTGACGCGTGCGCTTCGCCGATCTCCCGCGCGTGGATGGAAGCGAGAACGACTCCGTCGGCGTCCGTCAGCCGCAGCTCATCACATCGATAAAACGCGGCGAAGGATCGCAACGCCCTTTGCTGCGCCGCCGCGTCGCCCGCATCCGTCTCCGCCAGTTGCCCCGCAACCAACTCGATCGCCAGACGCATGGACTGCGCGCTTTGCCCGGCCATTTCGCGACGCGTATCCATGACCGCCATTGTCGCAACCAGGCACAGGCTGAGTGTGTACACGCCCACCAGGCTCACGCCCAGCCAGCGCGGAATCTCTTCCTGCCACCAGAACTGCCTCAACCGTGTCCAGAGCGTACTCACAAGCGCAGCCTCTCCATCCGGTTCTCTTTCGGACGCACGGCAGGCGTCGGGAGCATCCCCGGGCAGCCGACGGACTACCCTCTTCTATCGTCGTTCCGCGCGGTCGGCATTCGTCCGGACCGAGGGCCGACACCGGATTGCAGCAGGGTTCTCGGACGAAGGCAGGCTCCCATGGGCCCTGGGCGGGTTATCGGCTGTCGCGATCCAGCCTTGCCGGGGGTGCACCATTCCGGTGCTCGATCGCGCCCTCAAACAGATTGCACGTGGACGTCTTTCACGGCCTCCGCGTGCGCCACATGGTCCGAGCCTTCATGCAGGTTGCGGATGCCTGTTCCTCTTGTCTTGACGGGCGGCCCGCGGTGAATCTAGAATGAGGAGAGCGGCGGTGTGCCGCGTTGGCCCCATCTTTCGGCGATTCTCTTCCGTCCATTCTTCCTGCGCGGTGTGTTGGCACGATTCGTCATCCGGACGGTCCGCCTCCGCGATGCCCCGGCAGCCTTTGCGCGGTGGCCGCGCCGTGCGCGACGGTCTGATGAGGGGAGCTTGTGCCCGAGATGATTACAGACGAATCGCTCATCTGCGCGGCATGCGGCTACATGGTCTACGGCCTCCCGGATGCCGGCCTGTGCCCGGAGTGTGGGGCCAAGTACGTCGTGCAGTCCGTCGAACCGGCCAGGGCTTTGATGGCCTTTTGCCGGTCCATTCCACGTCCGCTGCGTCTCTGGCGGCAAGTACCGTCCCCCGGCTCACGCGACGTCGCCGTGCGGCGGTTCTTCCTGGTGGGCCTGACCGTGCTGCTCACGGCGGGTTTCGTCGTTGCGCAGGTTCTGATCGCTTACGTCCGATACCGTCTCTCGCCACCCTGGGGAAAGGATGCGATCGGGAACATTGTTGCGGAGGCGGGAGTCAGTTGGGGCTTTCACGTGCGTGTGGAAGGCTGCGTCTACGTGTTTGCCGTTCTCTTCCTGGGACAGATCCTGCTGCTGAAGCTCCTGCAGATGTGGTGGTGCTTCGACGCGTGGCGTTTCCGCATTCCGCGCGACCTGGCCGCAAGCCTGTCCCGCACCGCCGCCATCATGGTTCCTGTCCTTCTCGCCATCCCGATGTCGGCTGTTTTGGGATGGCAGTTCATGAACTGGTGGATGCCCGCCGAATTGTATGCCCGTCCCAGTCTGCTCGGCCTGCTGAAGCCCTGGGTCCCTCGCTGGTTCGACCTGCCCGACCTGCCCCTCCTGGTCGGCTGGGGGTTGCTGCTCGTCTCGGTCACCTGCTCGGCCGTGCTGCTCGTGCGCTTGAACCACCGTGCCCTGCGTGCCATTCGGCTCGGGCACCTCGGCGTGCGCCGCGCCCGCTGACGTTCCGACCGGCCGGTCCGAGGCGGCGGTGAGCGACCCCGGCTCGGATTGCCAGGCCGTCACGCGGGGGGCCGGGCATACCATCGCACCTTGCTCGGTGCCGGGGATGGGCCGTATAATGGCACGGCGGGGCGAGGCAGGCAGCGTGGAGAATCGTCGGGTGGTGCGCGCCACTCGGGCCGACCGATCGGCGAGACGCGCTTTGGGCAACGCACCTCGTCCGGTACGTGCCCGTGGGGGGCGAATGCGGGAAGGGCGACGCGTGTGACGCGACCTGATCGTCCCCGGATGCGAGACGAGGCCGACAGTTCCGCTCGCGAGCTCGAGCGGCTGACGCTGATTGAGCAGATCACCAACCCCGTCGTGGGAGCCGGTCCGCTTCACACCCAGGTCAGCGAGCTGCTGAGTCAGGTCTGTTCTGCTTACGGCGTGGATGCGTCCAGATCGGAAGAGCACACGTCTGAACTCCAGTCACCGCTCATTAT
>CAZBFW010000395.1:0-4664 GCA_964491135.1 uncultured Phycisphaeraceae bacterium
TATCTAACCGCCGACCTGCCCGGCATCGGCGGGGTCATCAAGCGATTCAATGAGGATTTTGAGGTCGAAGAAATTCCCCTGTACGAGCCCTCCGGAACAGGCACGCACGTCTACTTCGGCATCGAGAAGAACGGCCTGTCCACACCGCAGGCCGTGCAGATGATTGCCCGGGCCCTTCGCCGCGACGCCCGCGAGATCGGCTACGCCGGCATGAAGGACGCCCACGCTGTCGCCCGGCAGACCTTCAGCCTGGAGCACGTGGATCCCGACGCCGTCCAACGCCTTTCCTGGCCCGGGCTGCGCGTGCTCTGGACCCGGCGGCACACAAACAAGCTCAAAATGGGCCACCTCCGCGGCAACCGGTTCATCATTATGGTGCGCCAGGCGGATCCGGATGCGCTTCCGCGGGTCCAGGCCATTCTCGATGTCCTCGCCCGCCGCGGCGTGCCGAACTACTTCGGCGAACAGCGATTCGGCCGCCGCGGCGACAACGCGGCGGTCGGGCTGGCCGTGCTTCGCGGCGATTTTGACGAGGCCGTCGCCCTGGTCTGCGGCCGGCCCGGCCCGGCCGACACCGGGGACGTCCGCACCGCCCGCGGCCTCTTTGATCGAGGCGACTTTGCGGCGGCGCTGGAGGCCTGGCCCCGCGCGTCCCAGGAGCAGCGCCGCCTCTGCGCCGCCATGCAGAAATCCCGGGGCGACGCGCGCAGGGCCTGGCGCGCCATCGATCGCAAACTCGCCCTGCTATACGTCTCCGCGCTGCAAAGCGCCCTGTTCAATCGCGTGCTGGCCCAGCGCATCGAGACCATCGATCGACTCATCGATGGCGACGTGGCCTGGAAACACGCGAACGGCGCCTCGTTCCTGGTGGAAGACGCCGCGGCCGAACAGCCGCGCTGCGACGCGTTCGAGATTTCACCTTCCGGACCGTTGTTCGGCCGGAAGATGAAGGCCGCCCACGGCGAACCCGGCCAATCCGAGGCCCGCGCGCTGGCCGAATCCGGACTGGCGCTTGAGCGGCTGGCCGAGCACCGGCACGTGCAGGGTGCCCGCCGCCCGCTCCGCTTCCGGCCGCGGGACTGCCGCGCGGACCAGGACACGGACGCCCGCGGCCCGCACGTCCGCATCTCGTTTGCCCTGGACTCCGGCTGCTACGCGACCACCGTGCTTCGCGAGATCTGCAAGACGCCGGATGCAGGCACCGGGCCCTGACCGCCACGTCATCGCATCTTATCGGGCTCCGTTCTCTCGATTGACGGCAGGTACGTGTTTCCCGCAGGGGTCCGGGCCCTTGGCCGATATAAGCACGGGAGAGTGATTGCGCGGAAGCCCCGCGTCTGCTCGCGGGTCGATCGCTGCCCCTGGCTCCGTTGAATCTGGCCCAAACCATGAACAAGAGACTTCGCGTCGGCATCTACAGCTCGAAGGATACGCGGGAACGAGAGTTCCGCAGGCTCCTGGAACGGTGTCCGGAAACGGAGGTCGCCGGTTTCGCGTCCACGCGCGCCGACCTGGAACGGCTGCTGGCTCCGGGCGGCGTGAATGCCGTGCTGATCCACCTCGACGACGACGTCGAATTCGGGCTCAGCATCGTTCAGCACGTGGTGCGGATGACGCCCGACCTGGGCATCGTGGGCATCAGTGCGGCCACGGACCCGCAGACCATCATCCGGGCCATGCGGGCCGGCTGCGTCCAGTACGTCTGCGCGCCGGTGGACGGGCAGGACCTGGCCGACGCACTGGAACGGATTCGTCACGCCCACTTCGGCGTCGTCCGGCGATCACGTCGGGTGTGCGTGATGGGCTCTGCCGGCGGGGCCGGCGCCACGACCGTCGCCTGCAACCTGGCCCTGGAACTGGCCCGACTCAGCGGGGCCCGGGCCGGGCTGATCGACCTGAACCTCGAGTTCGGCGACATCACCTGCGCCCTGGACATCACACCGAAGTACACGATCGCGAACCTGTGCGAGGGCAGCACCATCGATCGGGTCATGGCCGAGTCTGCGATGCACGAGTTGCCCTCCGGCGTATGCATCCTGCCCGGCCCCAAGAAGCTCAGCGAAGTGGCCCGCGTGACCGCAGCGGGCATCCGGCAGGTGCTGGAGGCGGTGGGCGCCCTGTACCCGAACGTGGTCGTGGACATGCCGCGTTCGATTCATGCGGAGACCGCGGCGGCGTTGGAAGGTGCCGATCTGGTGCTGATCGTGACGCAGTTGAACGTCGCAGGAGTGCGGAACGCCACACGCCTGTATGAGTACCTGCTGGAACTGGGCGCGCCGGAGGAAGTCGTGGAACTGGTGATCAACCGATGCAAGGCGGATCACGGCAGCGTGACCCTGAAGGACGTCGAGCAGCATTTCCGGCGCCCCGTGTTCGCCCGCATCCCCAACGACTACAAGCAGGCCATCAGCGCGCTGGACCTGGGGCATCCCATCGCCGCCTCCGCGCCGTCCAGCCCGGTTCGCCTGGCCATTCAGGAAATGTCGCAGCGGATCGCCGTGGAGTGCTGCAGCCCGGCGTCCGACCCAAAGGCCCGGCGCGGCCTGATCGGACGACTCCTGGCGAGGAAGTAAGGCGGACGGGGGCGTCAGGCTGTGGGCTGCAGGCTGTAGATTGCGGGGGGAAAGCACAGCCCGAACCCTCCGGCCGCGTCGCGGCCAGATGCAGCACGTCAGTCTGCAAAACGGTGGAGGCCGGCTCGCCGGGCGGCCGCGAAAGCCTGCTCCATTTCGTCCGGACGGACCGGGCGATTGATTTCGGGAAAACACGGACCGGATTCGGCTCGCGGCAGGTGGCGGCCGACGCGGTGCGCGGGGCGGTACTGAGCCATCACGTTCACAAACGTGTCACGGGAGAGCTCACTCGCCAGCCAGCAGAAGATCGCGGCCGACTCCTTCGGCAGACCGGGCATGACCAGGTGCCGCACCAGCAGGCCGCGGCGGGCGATGCCGCGGTCATCGAGCCACAGATCACCCACCTGGCGATGCATCTCCCGGAAAGCGGCCCGGGCACGCGCGGGGTAATCTTCGGCAAGACAGTAGCGCGCGGCCGACGCCGGCCCCCAGAATTTGAAATCCGGCATGTAGATGTCGACCACGCCGTCCAGCCGCGCCAGCGTCTCCACGGAATCGTACGCATTGGAGTTGTACACCAGCGGGATCCGCAGCCCGCGGGGCACCGCGGCGGCCACCGCTTCGAGAATCTGCGGCACCACGTGAGACGGCGAAACAAGGTTGATGTTGTGGCATCCGGCCCCCTGAAGGCGAAGCATCAGCTCCGCAATGCTCTCGGCGTCCAGGGCCTCGCCCGTCGTCTGCTGGCTGAT
Source organism: uncultured Phycisphaeraceae bacterium (assembly GCA_964491135.1). GTDB lineage: Bacteria > Planctomycetota > Phycisphaerae > UBA1845 > UBA1845 > JAFGJQ01. The sequence goes on from CAZBFW010000395.1 coordinate 3,326, forward strand.
GTCGGCGTTCTGGCAGAAGACGCACGCCAGATTGCACCGGCCGAAAAAGATCGTCCCCGAGCCGTGCGATCCGACCAGGCAACTCTCCTCTCCGAAATGGGCAAAGGCGGAGGTGACGCGGGCACGCCGGCCGGTCCGACAGACCCCGTCGGCCCCGCCCGCGCGGTCCGCCCCGCACTCGCGAGGACAGGCCCGGCAGCACGCCAGGCCGGCCACGGCCTCCGCCGCCCGGCGAGCCAGGTCCGCGGCGATTTCCGGCCGAAGGTAGGACGGGCAGTCGCGCCCGGCATCATCCCGATCATCCCGAATCGCGTTCACGCAGACATTATAGCACGCAGCGATCCATCGACCGGGACGAGCCGTCCGGTTCTCCGGAGCCGCCGGCAACCCATTCCACGTCCCGCTTGCGTAGAGGCCGTGTTGATCGCATGATGCCGGCGTGTCATCAGGGAAGATCGATTGCATGGACGATACCGACCCATCCCGGAAGCTACGACTGGCGGTGCTGCTGTCAGGCGGTGGCCGATCGCTCCAATATCTCCACGAGGCGGCGGCGGCCGGGACGATTCCGGCGCGAATCGTCCGGGTGGTGTCCTCGCGCCCGGATGCGTACGGCGTGACGCGCGCCCGGGATCTCGGATACGAGCCCGTCATCGTGCAGCGGAAGAGCACGACCCAGGCGGAGTTCGACCGTCGCATGACGGCGGCCCTGACCCCGGCCAACGTGGACCTCGTCTGTATGGCGGGCTATCTCGTCTTCTGGCGAATTCCACCCGTGTTTGAGAACCGGGTCATGAACATCCACCCGGCCCTGCTGCCCGACTTCGGGGGCAAGGGGTTCCACGGGCACCGCGTACACGAGGCGGTGCTGGCGGCGGGACGGCCGCTCAGCGGGTGCACCGTGCATTTCGCCGACAATGAATACGACCACGGTCCGATCATCCTGCAGCGGCAGGTGGCCGTGGAGCCGGATGACACACCCGACACCCTCGCCGACCGCGTCTTCGAGGCGGAGAAAGAGGCCTACCCGGAGGCGATCCGGCTTTTCGCGGCCGGTCGACTCCTGGTGGTCGGCAACCACGTCCAGATCGCGCCGGAAGGCTCAGGCACGCGCGGGATGCGAACCTGAGTTCACGCACTCGTCCAGAAACGCCGTAACCCGTGCACGGTGCTCGTCCGCGTCGGAAAACACCCAATCGCAATGCCCGCCGTCTTCAATCACGTAGAGCCGCCTGGGCTCCGGCGCCGCTTCATACAAATCAATCGTGTGTTGTGCCTTCACGATTCGGTCCAGATCGGAAGAGCACACGTCTGAACTCCAGTCACCGCTCATTATCGC
>CAZBFW010000396.1:0-4662 GCA_964491135.1 uncultured Phycisphaeraceae bacterium
TGCGACAAGGACAAGACCGCCATTTTCACCCACGACCCGTTCCAGTCGCTGGACGTGGAGGGCGTGGGCCAATTGGTGCGGATGGGAATCGAGAAGGGCCGGTCCACCCGGCCGAAGCTCAAGGTCGGCATCTGCGGCGAGCACGGGGGGGAAGCCGCATCTGTCCAGTTCTGCCACCACGTGGGCATGGACTACGTGTCGTGCAGCCCGTACCGCGTGCCGATCGCCCGCCTGGCCGCCGCCCAGGCGGTCATTGAGTCCGGTGCCGCCGGCGCCAAGACCAAGGGCAAAGGCAAGGCCCGGGCGGCGAAGGCCAAGGACAGACCGCCGGCCGGCAAGAAGACGAAGAAGTCGGCCAAGCGCAAGAAGTGATTCCCGTGCCATTGCTCCATGAGCAATGAACGCGTACGCGGGTGCGCCGCCCCGGTTGACGAGCGGCGCACCCGCTTGCCTTTCGGCGAAGGATCCCGACCCTCAATCACACGCATATGGAACTGACCATTCCCCTGGTGTTCCTGCTCGTCTACGCCGGCATGATGCTGGGCCGCTACCCCGGTCTGGCCCTCGATCGCACCGGCATTGCTCTGCTGGGAGCCATTGTGCTCATCATCACGGACCAGGTGCCCGTGGCCGACGCCTGGGCCGCGATCGACGTGCCGACCATCGGCCTTCTGTTCGGGCTGATGGTGGTCTCGGCCCAGTTCCGCCTAGGCGGACTCTACACCGCCGTTACCCGCCGCATCTCCGCCGCCGAGATGAAGCCCGTGGTGCTCCTGGGCGCCATGATGGCCGTTGCCGGCCTGCTTTCCGCCCTGCTGGCCAACGACATCGTGTGCCTGGCCGTTGCCCCCCTGCTGGTCGAGGCCTGCGCCCGGCGGGGGCTTCATCCGATCCCGCATCTGCTGGGGCTGGCGTGCGCGTCAAACATCGGCTCGGCCGCCACGCTGATCGGCAACCCGCAGAACATGCTGATCGGCCAGACGATCCAACTGCCGTTCGCAACGTACCTGCTGGACGGCGGCGTGCCGGCCGCGCTGGGTCTGGTAGCCGCCTGGGGAATCATTGCCTGGCTCTACGCCGGCAAGTGGCACGCCGCGACCCCGGTGCCGCACGTGGAAGCCCCGAAGTTCAACCCCTGGCAGTCCGCCAAGGGCACGGCCATCCTCATCCTTCTGGTGGTGGGGTTCCTGACGGCGCCGGTACCGCGGGAAGTGCTGGCCCTGGCCGCCGCCGGCATGATCCTGGCCAGCCGTCGGATGCACTCCCACAAAATGCTGGGGCTGGTGGACTGGCAGTTGCTGGTGCTGTTTGCGGCGCTGTTCATCGTCAATCACGCGCTGCAGGCATCGGGCCTGACGGAGCAGGCGGTAACTCGGCTGGGCGCCGTCGGGATCGACGTGACGCACCCCGGCTGGCTGTTCGGCGTGACGGTGGTGCTCTCGAACCTGGTGTCCAACGTGCCGGCCGTGATGCTGCTGCTGCCGGCGGCCACGCACCCGCTGGCCGGTCCCGTGCTGGCCCTGGCGAGCACGCTGGCGGGCAACCTGCTCATCGTGGGCAGCATCGCCAACATCATCGTGGTGGATCAGGCCGCGCGGCTGGGCGTGCGGATCAGTTGGCGAGAGCACGCCCGCACCGGCATCCCTGTTACACTTGCTACTCTGGCCATCGCCGCCGCGTGGCTGGCGCTGCGCGCGCATTGACGCACGGCGCAGGCGGCGTGGGCGACCCAAGCGGCGGAAGACCGGCTCGTCGAAAGCCGGTCCCACAGACACTAGAGAACTAGAAGCCAGAAACCAGAGACTGGAGGCACAGAGACCGGCTGGAAAGCCGGTCCCACAAACGGAGCCGGTCCCACAGAAGAAGCCGGCGCCACAGACGGAGCCGGGCGCAAGGTTCAGGCCCAACCGACCTTCAGTGCATGCGGGTCTGCCGCCCAACGTTCAAAGGTTCTCTAATCCTCGCAGCCGCAACAGTAGATTTGCGAACCCGGCTCGCCGTCTGCGGCACGTTCGTCCGTGATGGTACCGCATTCCGCCGGTGCGGAATCATCCGGATCGTACCGACCGGCACACCCGCTGTGCGCGAGGAGTCGGCCCCCGCGGCCGCCTGCCCCGGCGCCGGCCTGTGGGCTGCCATGGCCCCCTGGCCCGCCTTGGCCGGCGTCGTGGTAGGTGGCGGCATCGCCCCACACGCCGGGGGTGAACCCGTTGCCTCCGTAACCTCCGTAGGCAAGACCATCTCCACCGTTGCCGCCGTCGCCGGGAGCGCAAGCGCTTATATTCCCGCCGCCGCCGTCACCGGCGTAAACGCTCGCGTCACCGCCGTTCCCGCCGATCTGTTCGCCATAGAGGCAGCCGCTGCCCCCGCTGCCGCCGCACGCATACGCGCTGCCGCCTTTTCCACCGTCCGGGTGGGAATCGTTGCCCAGAGCACCCGGTGCGGCGCCGACGTCGGCCGAGCCTCCATCTCCCCCCTGGGCGGTATCGAGGATCACGGCGTCCACCATCCCGGGTATCAGGAACTCCTCACCGACATTTCCACCATCGCCCGCAATGCCTGCCCAGGACGTTCCGTCAAAGCCGTCTCGATCCAGCCCACTACTGATCGTAATGCCGCCGCCCATACCTCCGAGCGCCCAACCCCAGCCGCCGGACGCGGCGTGCAGACAGTGGTAGCCTTCTGGGCAGCTACAGTTTGGAGGGGTGTCGTCTTCACCTTCCGTGTCACCTCCCTGTTCCTCATCCGGCGCGTCCTCGTCAGCCGCGGCGTCCATAAGGCGAGCCGTTCGGGTGGTGGCCGACGAACCAGGAATGGATCCGTACACGAAGACTGCACCTGCGCTGCCGCCTGCGCTGCCGGAAATAATGTTGCCCGTGCTGGCGAGGTAGGCTGCGGCATCCAGCGCGTAGATGCCGCTTCGCACCGAGCGCAGACCCGGGATGTCCAGCGTCGGCGCCTGGAAAATGGGTACTCCCCCTCGGCCGCCCTCGTTGGTGAAGATGCCGTCCGCCGGCAGGTCATCGATCGTCGTGTAGACCATACCCCCGTTTCCGCCGTGGCCGATGAACAGCGAGCCGCGCAGCGAAATCTTCGAGCCGGCATAGAGGAAGAGGCTCCCTCCCTGCCCCCCTGCGCTGTCCGCGAAGCCGTCTTGTCCGTGGCTGCCGTTGCCCGTCTGCAGCATCGCGGTGTTCCGGATGGTCAGCCGGCGGGCCGACTTCAGTTCGAGCGAGCCGCCCCCGTTACCGCAATGAGAGTTCGCCGCCCCTCCCTCACCTCCCTGCGCGGCGTGCATGCCGCTTGCGGCCGTCGCCGTGCCTGCATCGGCAGCCTGCACGACGCCGCCCACGTCCACGTCGCCCTGGGTGTCGATGGTTATGCTGTGGCCGGCGCCCTCGGACGCATCGGCGATCAGGCTTCCGTCAATCGTCACGTTGCCCGACGCGTTGACCACCAGGTCCGACGTGACGCGTGTGGTGTGGCCGGTGGGGATGTTGAGATCTCTGACGTTCACCGTGCCGCCCAGCGTCTCCGGTGCGGTGAGATCTTCGCCGCCGGTGTCGACGGCGCCGTTGTCGTTTGCGTTGTTGTCGTTGTCGTCGGTTTGGTTCGAGTTGGCGGGCCGGCCGGAGCCGCCCGACTGCGAATTGCAGAACGCACCGCCGATCACGATCAAGAGCCCCAGCGCCACGACACCCGCATACGCGCGAACCCGATGAGCACGCTTCATGGAAGCACCTCTGCGAAAGGAACCGAGATCTCCCGACCGCCGAAAATGAAGACATGATCCTACCCCGGACGAGGGGCTTCCACCACGCAAGCATTCCGCGTGCCGCAGGGGCGCGGCTCATCGCGGCTCGGTGTCGGGATCGAACGGCGGCTCGGCAGCCACGGCGTTCCAGGAGATCTGCCGCGGCCAATCGGTACCGACGGTGTATGAGGCCGCCCCGATCGTCCAGTTCGACGAGAGGGAGACATCATCCTTCCAGACATTGATGGACTCGGTGACTTCGGAACTCGATATGGTGTTCTCGCAGGTGTTCGTCGTGGTCGCGGTGTAGCGGATCGGGGCGGTCACGTCGAGCTCGACGTGCACGCCGGAGCCATCCGCCACGGCGCGCAAAAAGCCGTTGTTGTGCTTGCTGGGGTCGAACATCTCCAGCCCGTTGCCCGCGTACACGGTGGTTTCGCAGCCATCCGTGTATTGCCCGGAGACCTGCCAGCCTATCGAGCACGCCTCGGGGTCCCAGACAGTGTCAAAGGTCGCCGCGGGCGCCGGATCCCAGACCGACTCGCGGAAACTGCTCGAGTCCAGCGTGGACCGTGCGTGCAGAGTGAACGTGGCGGTGACATGTGGTCCGGAGTCCCCGGCGCTCTCCACCTTGATCTGCGGACGCCAGCGATGCACGACCCGCGGAATGCTGAGCCGGTTGTCCTCGACCACCGTGAGATCCCCGAACACGATCGGCTGGGCCGCCACGGACCATATGCCGGCGTACACGGATATCGGTGTCAGCGAGACGGCCGTGCCGCCGATCGCGACCATGGGGCCGGCTCCGGCAAACAGGTTGATGGCGGGGTCCTCCTCATTCCGGCGTTCCCAACAGAGCGGATGGGGCATGAGGATCAGCTCGAAGAGGTCGGTGCCCTGCATGGCCC
>CAZBFW010000397.1:0-4656 GCA_964491135.1 uncultured Phycisphaeraceae bacterium
GCGATAATGAGCGGTGACTGGAGTTCAGACGTGTGCTCTTCCGATCTGACACGCTTGGAAGAACGCCAGTGGATCTTCGCGGGCCAGACGTTCCATCTCGTCGGCCGGGTCCGCGGCAGCCCCTGACAACTGGGCCATCTCGATGGGGATTTCGTCCACGCCGGCCAACGTATCGCGCGGCCCGTCGTGCTGGCACTGGAGTCCAACCGCCGCGCAAAGCAGCACGCCCACCAGGAGCCGACGGTTCCGGTTCGCACTTCGTATCAGGGGAAGACGCATATAACAGCCGCAGTCGCCGAAACGGCCATGCCCGGGGGGGCGGCGGGAAACGCTTCCGCTCGTCCGAACGCCGGACATCGGCAGCGACCCCGCATTCCGGGACAAGTTCCGACCTCTACGAAAGATCGGCCAACCGTTCCGTGGGTCTTTAGCAGGACGACGATCCGCACCCCTCCGCCCTCGTGGGCGTGGGGATCAGGCGGGCTCGTGTGCCATCATGCCCTCTCCGCGGTGTCCGCAACACCGCCTGCGTATTATACCGGCCTGCAGGTTCCTGGCTACAGATCATCGTCAGGTTGCTGTCGGGGCGGCACTTACGTCGCTGCACCGGCACGGCGCATGCAGCGTGTCTTCGATTTCCTAACTGCGGGTGACTGTGCCGGTTGCGGGGAGGTAGATCGTGAAGGTCGTACCCCTGCCCACCCGGCTGGTGACGGAAATCGAGCCGCCGGCGTCCTGAACGATGCCATGCACGACGGCCAATCCCAGTCCCTCCCCCCGGTCCCGGGAGCCGCGGAGAATGTGCGGCCGGCTGTAGAACGGCTCAAAAATGCGGGACAGCTCGTCGTCGCTCATCCCGCAGCCGGTGTCCTCGACTTCCAGGCAGATCTTCTCGCCGGCGGAACCCAGCCGGATGGTGAGCACGTCGCCGCCCTTCATCGCCTGGATGGCATTGTCGATCAGGTTGAGCAGGACGGTGTCGATGCGGTTCCGGTACACGGGGATCGGTGGAATGGGCTGGGCTTCGAAAAGCAGCTCCATGCCGCGGTCCCGGATCTCCGGTTCCATCCGATCGACGAGTTGGGTGACCGTTTCCGTCAGGTCGGCCACGTCCTCGTGACGCCGATCCCCCTCGGCGAAGGCCAGCAGGCTGTCCACCAGTCGGGTGGCCCGCCCCAGGGCCTGGGCGGATTTCAGCAGGACGCGCTGTTGCACCTCGGGGTCCGTGCTGGCCAGGGCAAAGTCCACACTGGTGACGATGCCGCCGAGGATGTTGTTGAAGTGGTGGGCCATGGCGCCGGCCATTTCGCCCAGGGAAGCCATCTTGCGGGACTGGGCCAATTGCTCCACCAGTTGCATGCGGTTGGTGATGTCACGAAAGCAGGCGAGCGCGCCGACCCCGGTTCCCTTGCGGTCGGGGATGGTCGAGACCGTGACGGCCAACTGGCGCCGGACGCCCTTCTCGTCACGATGCACGAACTCGAACTGACTGGTCACGCCCTGCTCTATGGCAGCCTTCAGGGCACGTTCGGCGTCCTCTCGACCCTCCTGCGGAATCACCGCCAGCAGGGACGTTCCCACCATGCGTCCGGCCGCGGCCCCGAACATGCGAGAGGTGACCTGGTTCCAGGATTTGATGCGGTATTGGGCGTCGGTGCCGACCATGGCGACGCCCGCGTGCTCGAATAGAAGACGGTAGTAGTCCGCCCCGAAGCCGATCATGCCTCGCTGGAGGCGTGTGCTGCGGGCTGGCTCGTCGGCCGTCATGGGCGCATCACTCCGGGGTTTCCGAACGGAACAACTGGGGTGTGGCGAAGTACAGCGTCTCGCACCTCACGCCGGCTTCGATTCGCTCGAAAAACCGATTCCCCAACAGATGGGCCATCTCGGCCTGCGGGCCGGGCCCGAGCACCAGAATCTGGCCCGGCGTCAGGGAGACGGCCGCGGAAAGCTCCGTGTACGAGTGGCCCCCGTAAACCGGCTTTTCCACGTATTCGCCGTCCTCGTCCTGCCACCGCCGGTCTGCCGACCGAACGTGTACTTCCGGGGTGGCGCGCAGCAGCACGCGCGGCGGATCATCCGCCTCCACCACGTAATCGAGGTGAATGTACTTGTGACCCGCCCCGAACGTCCGACCCTTCAGCCCACCCTGCCCGTCATACGAAAAGATCGTTTCACCCTCCTGAACGTCCCCGATTTCCAGAGTCAACGGGTAGCCGGTCTGCACCGCATGCTGACGTCGGGACGCCCGGGCGCCGTGGGCCTCCAGAACGGCCTGCATGGCAGGCCAGGCGTCGGCCGGGGCTACCCCCATCCGGATGCCGTTGCGGCCCAGGAGCACGCTCTGGGCGGGTTCCACGCGTAACTCGTCCACGTGGTTCCAGAGCTTCGCGGAATGCCGGACGGAATCACACGGCAGATCCACCCGCATCACGTCAAAGTGCAACTCCACGACCGTGGGCCGGACGGACGACGGAGGGCGACTGCTGCTCAGCGGCGTGCGGAAGGGCTCCGTCGGAGCTTCGTTGGCTCCGTCCGTCTTCTGCGCCTCAGCCGCGCCCCAGACGGGCCATCGGCCGTTCTGGCAGGCGCCGCCTCCGGCAACGATCCAGGCGGCAAGAAGAACAGTTCCGATCCGGGCGCGAGGCATAGACCCCTGTACGGCGCGACCGGGCTGGGCGTCCGGCCGCAATGGACACGTCCCTACACGACCTTGGCGCAGACCTTCTGCGCGGCGTCGGTCAGGTCGGAGGCCGAAATGAGCTGCGGTATCGCCGCTTCCTTCAGCAACTGCCGGGCACGCTCGACGTTCGTCCCCTCCAGCCGGACCACAACGGGCACGTTGAATCCGACTTCGCGAGCGGCTGCGATCAGGGCCTCGGCGATCGTATCACACTTGGCGATCCCACCGAAGATGTTGACCAGCACACCCTTGACCTTGGGTTCAGCCAGAATGATGCGGAACGCCTCCGTAGCCCCCTCGTGGCTCACCGATCCCCCCACGTCCAGGAAATTGGCCGGCTCGCCGCCGTGCAGTTTGATGATGTCCATGGTCGCCATGGCCAGCCCCGCCCCGTTGACCAGGCAGCCGATGTTGCCGTTCAGGGCAATGTAGGTCAGGTCTGCCTTACGGGCCCGGACCTCCATCGGGTTATCCTCCGACTCGTCATGCATCTCCCGCAGTTGGGGCTGGCGGAACATCGCGGAATCGTCGAAGTTCATTTTGGCGTCGATGGCGAGAATCTCACCGGCAGGCGTTCGCACCAGCGGGTTAATCTCCGCAAGGCTACAGTCGTACTTCATAAAAACGCCGACCAGCCCACGGAGCACGCGGGCCGCCGCCTTGCCCTGCTCTTTGTCTTCCAGACCGAGGGCGTGTACCAGGCGGGCAACCTGGAAGGCCTGAAGCCCCAAGTGGGGGTGCAGCCACTGTTTGAAGATGGCGTCCGGGTTGCGGGCGGCGACTTCCTCAATCTCCACGCCACCTTCGCGGGAGACCATGACGACGGGGCAGCGCTGGGATCGGTCCAGCACAACCGCTGCGTAGTACTCGGAATCAATGTCAGCCGCGACGGCCACGAGGATGCGGTGAACCGCCACGCCCTCGGGCCCGGTCTGCTTGGAAACCATGCGGTTGCCGAGCATAAAGCTAGCCGCATCATGGACTTCCTGACGTGACTGACAGAGCTTTACGAAGCCGGCCTTGCCGCGCCCGCCGGCAAACGCCTGGGCCTTTACGACCACGGTGCCGCCCAGCCGGTCGTAGGCCATGGTAGCCTGCTCCGGGGTCGTGACCATCTCAAAGGGGGTCACGGGCACGCCCGCCTCAGACAGGAGTTTTCTGGCCTGATATTCGTGGATCTTCATGCTGTCGCTGCTCCAATGTGCCGCGCCGACGACCTTGCCGGCAAGTTGAATGAGCCAGCCGCCACGACTGGCGTATTCTGCCCGGAAGGGCCGGCATTTGCAAACGCCGCGGGTTCCTCCAGACGCGTCCGGGAACCGCCGATGTACGTTCCGGGCGGCGCATTCACGTGCCGCCCGGTCCGTCCGCGGGGTGCCGATTCGCCCCGGGGAGCCGATCCCGGCGTCAGGGGAGTCTGGAGAGCGATTGGTGCTCGGATTACTCGCCCAACTGAGCGCACAGGAGCGTGTGACGGCGGTTCACAGGTCGTTTGCGGAGAAGTCGACGAACGACCTGTACCCGGTGCTCTTCTGGGCTTTCGTTCTGCTCACGATCGTGCTGGCCTTCCTCGCGATCACTCACCGCGTGCAGAACCATCTCGCCCGGCGGCGTGAGGAGCGCCGCCACCAGGCGGTCTACCGTCACTACGAGCATTCCGGACCGGTGCCGAAATTTGGCACCCCCCGCGCTTCCGTCACGGGCCTTCCCCCCGCGCCGCCCAAGCAGCATCCGGCCGTCCGCATGTAGCCCGATTCGCACGGCGTCGCGACCATTCTCCCGGCTCGGACAAAGACCGCCGACACGCGCATCCCTCTGCCCCCATGCCAAGGCGCCGATCGCCGATAGGTTTGCAGACACGGCACCGGCTCGCTCGGCCGATCCCGGCGCGCCGGGACTATCTCGGCCCCCGCTCAGTGGCCGGGTGGCCCTGGGTGATTGCTCACCCAGGGCTCCCACAGATCCGTACGTGC
>CAZBFW010000398.1:0-2419 GCA_964491135.1 uncultured Phycisphaeraceae bacterium
ATGATCTTGATCGAGTTCTTGTTGGCCCCCACCGTGCCGTCGGAACCAAGACCGTAGAACATGCACCGGACGGTTTCCTTCGACTCCGTGGTGAACGCGGGATCGCACGCCAGACTGGTGTGCGTGACGTCCTCGGTGATGCCGACGGTGAAACGGTTGCGAGGCTTCGCCTGCGACAGGTCGTCAAAGACGGCCTTGATCATGGCCGGCGTGAACTCCTTGGATGACAGCCCGTAGCGACCGCCGACCACCTTCGGCATGGCGGGCAAAGGCAGCTTGCCCTCGCCGAGCGCTTCACTGAGGCAGGTCAGCACGTCCTTGTACAGCGGCTCGCCTTCGGCGCCCGGCTCCTTCGTGCGGTCGAGCACGGCGATCTTCTTGACCGTTTTGGGCAGGGCGGCCAGCAGGTGCTTCGAGGAGAACGGCCGGTACAGCCGGACCTTGATGATGCCCACCTTCTCGCCCTTGGCGATCAGGTACTCAACGGTCTCGTGCGCCGTTTCCGCCCCCGATCCCATAAGAATAATGATCCGTTCGGCGTCAGGGGCGCCCACATAGTCGAACAGGCGGTACTGCCGTCCGACGACCTTCGCGAACCGGTCCATCGCCTTTTGAACGATGTCCGCACACGCCTCGTAGTACGGATTGACCGCTTCCCGGGCCTGGAAGAACACGTCCGGGTTCTGGGCGGTGCCGCGGAGCACCGGGCGGTCGGGAGACAGGGCCCGCTCGCGATGGGCCTGAATCAGCTTGTCGTCGAGCATGGCCCGCATGTCGTCTTCGGCCAGCTCTTCGATCTTCTGCACCTCGTGCGACGAACGGAACCCGTCAAAGAAGTGGATGATCGGCACCCGCGCCCCCAGCGTGGCGGCCTGGGCGATCAGGGCGTTGTCCATCACCTCCTGAACGGAGGCGGACGCCAGCATACCCCAGCCCGTACTGCGGCAGGCCATCACGTCGCTGTGGTCGCCGAAGATGCTCAGGGCATGGGTCGCCACCGTGCGGGCCGACACGTGAAACACCGTCGAAGTCAGCTCGCCGGCGATCTTGAACATGTTCGGAATCATCAACAGCAGGCCCTGCGAGGCGGTGAACGTGGTGCTCAAGGCCCCGGTCTGCAGGGCACCGTGGACGGCGCCGGACGCCCCGCCTTCGCTCTGCATCTCCTGCACCAGCGGGATCGTGCCCCAGATGTTCGGCTTGCCCTGGGCCGACCATTCGTCCGCCCATTCACCCATGTTGGAGGACGGCGTGATCGGGTAGATCGCGATCACCTCATTGGTCTTGTGGGCGACATGGGCCGCCGCCTGATTGCCGTCGATCGTCACCGTTTTGCGAGTCGTCATCAGTATGCTACTCCGATTCTGGACCCCGCCGTGCAGGCAGGAATGCCGCCGCGGGCGCGGCGTCGGCTGTCAAACGATCCTCCCGGCCCCAACCGCACAATACCAGTTTTGTGCGAGGTAGCAATCCGCGTTCCACACTTTCCCGTCCGAGATCCGGGCGGCGGCGATGGCCGTGCAGCCGGAGAGGACGCCGGTGCGCGCAGCACCTCTCTATCGGCTGAGATCAAACCTAACATTTTATTCCAAATTGGGTTAGCGCCAAGTCCCCGTACCAGTTTCACAACACCGGGCGCCCGCGGTCGGCGGCGGACCGCAGGCGGCCCCGGCCAGGCTTGTCCGCGGGCTACCGGCCCGGGCAACGGTGGCGAAATCTTCCTCGGCGAGCTACGGGCTTCCGCTCATCCGGCATCGGGCAGGACCCCCTCGCCCGCCCGTCACCTGTGGGACCGGCTCTCCAGCCGCTCACTGGTCGGACCCGCTTTCCAGCCGGTCTGATGGAACATCCTCCGGTTCAACCGGAGCAGTCAGCCGTTGCCGCAGCACATCGAGGGCCGCCCGCAACTGGGGATCCACCCAGATTTCCGGGACGGGTGGCGGCTCGCCTTCCACGCCGGGTTCGGCGGGGCCGGTCGACGCGGAGGGGTGGGTCGTGGGTAGATCGCAGGCTCCATCCACGATCGCTCGTTGCCGTTGGATTTCCCGTCGCTGGGCCTCCGTGATCGGTACAATCACGTCGGGAATGACGCCCCATTCGTCGGTGTCGGCGTTCCGCGGCGTGCGGTGGATGACCCGCCCGCTGGGAAGCACCCAGTGGGCCTCCGTCATTCGAATGGCGGCATCGCGGCCGTGCACCTTGAGGTAGCGGTCGTGCTGGACACTCCCCTTTCCAAATGTGCGGTCACCCACGACAACGGCTCGGTCGTGGCACTGGAGCGCGCCGGCAACGATTTCCGCGGCGCTGGCCGATGCTCCATTGACCAGGACGGCCAACTCCATGTGTTCCAGGGTCCCTTCTCGTTTGGCCCTGTACAGTTGGGCGGTGTTGTTGCGGGAGACCACCGAAACGATGTCGC
>CAZBFW010000398.1:2429-4647 GCA_964491135.1 uncultured Phycisphaeraceae bacterium
GAACCGATCCACCATCTCCACCGCCCTCGGCAGCAGGCCGCCGCCGTTGAAGCGCAGATCGAGAATGATCGCCCGCGCTCCCTGGCCTGCAAGCGTGGAGAGGGCCTTGTCGAACTCCACGGTGGTGTTCTCGCGGAAATCGGCGACGCGAATGCAGCCGATGCCCAGCTCGGGATCGAGCAGGAAGTCCCAGCCGTGGTTGTTCTGACCGGGCAGTCGGCGGACCCCCTTGACGGGGCGGATGGCCACGGGACCGCGCACGACCGTAACCTCGACGGGTTCGTCAGCGCCGGGGGGTCGGAGCGTCAGTGATACAAGGGTGCCCGGGTCGCCAACCAGGCGGGCGTTGACGTCCAGGACGGTCATGCTTTCGGTGCTTTTGCCGTCGACGGCCAGGATGACGTCGCCGGCGAGGATCCCTGCCCGGGCGGCAGGGCTCTCTTCCAGCGGCGCGATGACGGTGATTTGATCATGCCGCATCCCGATCGTGACGCCGATTCCGTCATAGTTGGCTGATAATGCACGCTCGAAGGCGTCCATCTCGTCCGGGGCGATGTAGCGGCTGTAGGGATCCAGCTGGAGCATCATGCCTCGAATGGCACCGTCGACGAGCTGCTCCTCGCTCACCTCCTCGACGAAGTGGCGGCGCACCATGGCATCGGCCTCCACCAGCGGAGCGAATGTGCGCACGACGGTGTCCTGCTGGGCCGCCCGCGGCGTCAGCCAGTAGAACAGGGCCATGATCGCCACGATCACGCCCATCCAGACCAGATTACGCTTGGACATACCGTCGATCCCTTGGCTGCCCTCCCCGCCGGCCGGACCCCATTGTCTGACCATTCGCCCGGGGGTGTCAATTATTCGCTGCGCGAGGGTCCGGGGGTCAGGGGCCGGGAATTTCGCGAACGGCCAGAGGCGTGCGCCAAACGCGGGGAGCGGGGTGGGAAGCGACGACGAGGGGCACGTCCCGGGCGAACGGCGTCACGGCGTTGGCTCCGGGGAAGGCGAAAGGGAAGCGGCTTGCCCCGGGCGGCCGGGCGGCGGAAGATGTGGGCGGCGGCCGGGAGTCTTCTCGTGAATCCTCCCCGGTCGCTCGGCAGCCGTCGTCCACACGGCGATCGGCACGCGTGGATGGGGAAAGGGGCGTGCGGCAGGGATCTGGGCCTGAAGCGCCGAGAACAGGAGGCGACGCGATGCGTGGGACGCGTGCTGCACTGGTTGCGGCGGCAATGGGCGGCGCGGCAGCGCTGGGAGGCGGTTGTGAGAAAGCCGCCGGGCCGTCGGCCCGGCCGGCGGCGCAGGAGACGGCGAAGGAGGAACCCACCATGGCGCTGACGTTGACAAGCCGCGTGTTTGGCCCGAACGAAACCATCCCCAAGCGATTCACGGGCGACGGATCGGACTTCTCACCGCCGCTGGCGTGGTCGGTCCGCAACCTCCCGGAGGGAACCAAGGAGCTGGCCCTGATCTGCGACGACCCGGACGCGCCTCGCCCGCAGCCGTGGGTCCACTGGGTGCTGTACAAGATCCCCGCGGATTGCGCCGGCCTGTCCGAGGACATCCCCAAGACCGAAACGCTCGATCAGCCCAGGGGCGCTCTCCAGGGCAAGAACTCCTGGGGCAACTTCGGCTACGGCGGGCCCGCGCCGCCCAAGGGCCACGGCCTGCACCACTACCATTTCAAATTGTTCGCACTGGACACGGAACTCAACGTTCGCCCCGGACTGACCAAGGACGAGTTGCTCTCGGCCATGAAAGGCCACGTTCTGGCGACGGGCGAGCTGGTCGGAACGTATCAGAGATGAGGGAGATGATCCGCTGACCCGGGCGCGCTCCTGCAGGGTCCGCTCCGCGGCCCCCCCAAAGACGCCCCGCTTGCTTTCTGCTTGTGGTTTTTTGCTTTTTGCTTTTTGCTTCTTGTTTTTTGTTTTTATTCGGCCGTGGACGGCTGGAAGTTGAAGTCCAGATCGAGCACCTTCTCCATGTCCACGTCACGTACCCGCACGATGGCGAACACGTTGGTCGTATCCGGGATGCTCGATGCGTACATGTACTCGATGTTGACCCCCACGTTCGCGATCCGCTCGCCGAAGAGACCCAGCGCACCCGGCACGTTCGGCATGGTGATGCCCAGCACGGGCACGGCCACGTAGGCGGCACCGGCCGTTCGCAGCGCCTCTTTGGCCGCGTCCGGGCGGTCGACCACCTACCGCATGGT
>CAZBFW010000399.1:0-4625 GCA_964491135.1 uncultured Phycisphaeraceae bacterium
AGATAATGAGCGGTGACTGGAGTTCAGACGTGTGCTCTTCCGATCTGACGGACCGGATTCTGACGGTCTACAACGATCCGTACATCATCACCGTGCTTTCGGAGCCGCCGTCTGCGCGGACGCCGCGGATCGAGATCATCGAGCCGGCGGAGGACGTGACGGTCGGTTTCGGGGTCGAGACGGTGACCGTGCAGTATGAGGCCGAGGTGTTTGAGGGTGACGCGGCGGACCAGCGGGTCGATTTCTTCGTGGACACGGATGACGTGTACGAAGGCGACGAAGACGTTCTGCTGGCCGATCGGCCGGTGGACGAGACCATGGCCACGTTGAGCACGAGCAGCCTGGACGAAGGCGAGTACTACCTGGGCGCCGTGGTGTATGACGGCGTGAACGAGCCGGCGGTGGCCTATGCCGAGGGGAAGATCATCAAGGAGGTCACCCCGAAGCTGACGGTGACGGAGCCGGGCGTGGCGATCAACCGCCGGCCGAACACGGAGGTGACGGTGGCCTGGACCACGAACCTGCCGACGGCGGCGGGAAAGGTGGACGTGTACTACCGCCGGATGACGGACAAGAACGGGACGCTGTCGGCGACGGAGAACCGGATACTGGCTCCGTCCGCTCTCTCCGTGAAGACGGCGAAGTTCACGCCGACGCAGTCGGGCATCCTGGCGGTGTTCGTCCGGATCGTGATGAATGACGGGACGGTGCTGAATAAGCAGGCGCCGGCGCTGGTGAAGGTGACGACCCGGCCGAGCGTGTTCTGGCCGGGCGACCTGGCGAGCCCGCCGGGCGGGGAGGCGACGGCGACAACGCTTCCGATTCCGCCGGACGCGCCCCCGGGCGGCAAGTTCTACGGTGCGGTGTTTGAAGGCCACAACTTCGAGGACAATCTGGGGTCGGGCTTCCTGAGCGTGGCGGACCGGGAGACTCCCGGCACGTACATCGGCGAGGACTTCAACGTCGACGGCATCGACGACATGCTGATGATCGCCCGGTTCGGGAAATCGGACTTCGTGAACCCAACCGGGATCGGGATCGGCGAGGCATACATCATCCGCGGGAGTGCCGCGCGGTTTGCCGGAACGTACAACGTGAACCGGACGGGCAGCGCGGTGTTGCCGGGGATGGTGTTCACGGGCGTGGCCACATCGGAGAGTGACACGCGCGGCATTTACGGCGTGACGCGCGTATCAAACGTCGAGAACCGAGTGGGCGTGGACCCGGACGAGGTCAGTGAGCTGATCTTCCAGTTCCCTCGCGTGGATAACGGACCGTTGCCTGGCTTCAATACGAAGGAATCGAAGCTGGTCAACTTTGGCCACTTCAAGTTGGGCGGTCTCGTGTTCGTGGGCAGCACGGATCCATACGTGCGAGGCCGGGTGGTGTCGCCGTCCGGACAGATCACGTTGACGGACACGCTGGGGGTCCGGGTGGCCCTGGAAGCGGTGGGCCAGGACTTCGGATCGAAACGAGTGGGTCCGGAGCCCGACGACGGATCGCTTTGCAGCGGCGAGTCCCTCTGGACGGATGACTTGTGGGGATCGAACGAGTCGGAGGCGAAGACCCTTCCGGACGACTCGGGGTTCGTGGACGAATTTCGCGTCGGTTGCGCGCCGAACCGACCGTACGGCATTGCGGACGCGGACGGCGACTGGGACACCATAATCGAGCCGTTCTTCGGCTTTGCCCCGACACTGGCCGTCAACTTCGTGACCTGGTGGAAGCGGGAGAACGGCACCTTAAGTTTCCCGTGCGACGACCAATTGCTCAAGTGCCCTACGTGTATGCCCGCCGCGTACGTGGATAGCTACTGCTGTCAACCCGACCAGGCGACCTGCGACTCGGAGTGGCCGGCCGGAGACATCTGCACGCTTCTGACCGGCGGCGTCCCATCGACCTGGAGCGTCCACAAGCAGTGCGGGGATCCGTTTGTCTGCGCGCAGTTTGACGCCTTCACGGGCGAGCCGCTCGCGGAATCGGCATTCAGTTCCGTGTCCCTGAGCGGGCCGGAGTCTTGCACCTTCGTGTACACGCCGCTGTTGTTCGAGGGCCAGGAATCCCCCGTGGATGATCTGCTGGAAGCCATCGCGCTCGGCGTTCCCTACGTGGGCGATTTCGTACGCGGGCTGAGCGAGTTCGATCTGCTGTCCGGCCTGTTTGTCGATCGCACCGCCGGTGCGGAGAACGGGGATGAGGCTGTGGTCTGGAACAAGCCCCAGCCGCCCTACGGGGCCCGGATCATCGGTCGCGATCTGGACGGTCAGCACGCGACGGAAAGCGAGTTCGGCGCGTCCGTGGCGCAGAGTGGGAACTATGTGGTCATCAGCGCCCCCAGACGGGACGTGCTGGACGCGGAGCAGGCGTTCCCATTCGATTACCCGGACGTGCAGGACCTCCTGGATCCGACCAGCGCGGAGGCGAATCCACTGGCAGGTATTGCCTATGTCACCGATCTTCAGGATCTGTGGACCATGCCTTTGCAGGACGGCGTGCCGGGCGGCGGAGCGAGCCAGATGCCGCCGAAGCCGCACATGTACATGGCGGATGGCAACAGCCACACCTGCGATTGCACGATCGTGGGCACGCCGCCAAGCCGCACGGGCAGGGGAGGCAACGACCGCATTCCTCGCTCCAGCATTTCGCGTACGGATCTGACCTTTACCCGCACGGGCTTCGACGTATTGGTAGGCGGGATCCGGATCGCCGGCCGGGCGAATGACCAGGTGCGAAACGTGCTGGGCATCCTGGACTTCAACAACGACACACGTGACGACATCGCCCTGGCGGCTCCCGAGGCCGATCCGTACGGCAACGGCCAGCAGGACGGTGCCGTGTACGTGGTGTATCGCCGTGCGTCTTCGCTGGAGTCTGACTACATCCTGGACAAGCTGGCGTATGCGCCTACGCATCCGGAGCGCCTGGCCGGCATCTTTATCAAGGGTCGTGAGAACACCGGCTATCGCTTCGGAGAGACGATTGTCGGCGGCGTGGATTTCGGCACGAACGGCGTTTCGCTGAAGACCGGCGAGTCGCCGCGGCCGGAGCTGGTGGTGTCCAGCCCGTATGCCGACAGCGACCGCGGCGAAGTGTGGATCATCTTCCCCGGCACGTCGACGAATCCGCTGACCACGCCGCAAAGCGGAGCCAAGGTCGACACGCTGCTCGCCCAGCGCAAGGTTGCCCGAATCACGGGCAGCAAGGCCGGCGATCTGTTCGGGTTCAACATGGCCAACGCCGGTGATATTGACGGCGACGGACACGACGACCTGCTGATCGCGGCACCGGGGGCAACCCCGAAGTTCGATTCCAACCCGTTTGACACGGTGGACGTGCTGGATACGGAGGGCGTGGACCGCGAGCCGCCCTTTGGCGTGCGCGACGACATCGACGGGCCCAAAGGCGTGCCGAACGGCAGCTACAATGCGACGACGGGCGTGAACAATGATTCGTACGACATGCTGACCAAGGCGGGCCTGGTGTACGTGATCCTGAGCCGCACGACGGGCAGCAAGACGATGGAAGCGTCCAAGTGGCAGACCGATCAGACCAAGCCGATGGAAATCTCCATCGACAAGATCGGCACCGAACTGCTGCCCGGCTTCATCATCGCCGGCCGGCGCAATGACGATCAGATCGGCGGTGGACGGGCGTCCGATCCGGACCAGGGCAATCCCGCCAAGGAAATCGACCCGGATCACTGGGATAATGGGCGTTCGTTCGGCGTGGCCGGTGCGGGCGACATTGACGACGACGGGTACGCGGACATCCTGATCGGCTCGCTCCTGGCCGATCCGCGGATTGACCCGGACACGGGCGACGGAACGGTGAATGCCGGTGAAGCGTACCTGATCTACGGATTCAAGCCGTAGTCGGCCGAAGCCCGCAGCAAAGGGCAAACCAAACGGGGGTCGCGAGGCGGTGAGCCGCTTCGCGACCCCCGTTGATTTGCGGTTGGAGAGAAGGAGTTGGGGGGCAGGGGGCGGGGGGCGGGGCGCGGAGCGCGTGAGTGGGGGGCGCCCTCGCGTAATGGGATATCCGGCCGCTTGCGGTTTGGCGGCAGCACCGGAGAACGAGGGCCCCGGACCTGCCCATTCGCGTGTGCCGCGAAACAGCAAGCCGCAACGCGGGCTGCGGCCGCAACCCAAGCGACGAAGGAGGAAGAGCTTGGGCCAGTGCCAGTGGCTTCGTGGGAATCTGCGCGGGGCGCCAGGAAATCGCACGTTTGTAGAACGAAGCGACGAAGACAAAGGACTTGCGCCGGTGCGGGCGGGAGAGAATTGGCGCAGGACGCGAAGAACCCGGACCTTTGCAGTGCATGGGTGCGTTTAGACCGGCTGGAAAACCGATCCCACATGATGCCTCCCGGCGCGACAGGATGCCGGGCCAGGAGACCGGCTGGAAAGCCGGTCCCACATGATGCCTCCCGGTGTGCCAGGAGGCCGGGTCGGCCCACCCTCCTACAGCCTACAGCCTACAGCCCACAGCCTACGGCCCACAGTCCACAGCCTATCTACGGCCTTCTGTTCACCAGGCCGAGGTGGGCCTATAATACCGCGTGATGTCGAAACGGGAGCCGACAATCGAACCTGCAGTCAGGGAGTCCGCCGCGGCCGGGCTGGGCC
>CAZBFW010000400.1:0-4618 GCA_964491135.1 uncultured Phycisphaeraceae bacterium
TGTACGGGATCACGCACCCACTTGTCCGGGCGGCCGGTGCCTGCAGGCCAGTGCACGATCAGGGGCGTCGCCAGCCCGCCCTCGTGTGTGTAGTGCTTGTACATTCGTAGCGGCGTGTTGCTCAGGTTCGCCCAGCCGCTGCCGTACGAGCTGTACGTGCCGCGCCGGCCCATCTCACGCAGTTCGGCACCGCTATGGAGATTCGCTCCGCCGTCTGCCACGCCGCGGTCAAAACCAAACGGTCCCCACTCGTAGCAGGCACCGTTGTCGCTGAGGAAAAAAACCAGGGTGTTGTTCAGTTCGCCGTGCGCTTCGAGGTCGGCGGTGATCCGGCCAATACCTTGGTCCACGTGACTCACCATCGCGGCGAAGAGCGCCATACGCCGCGTGAGATCCGCCTGTCGATCGGCGGGCAGGCTGTCCCAGGCGGGGTTCTGCCGCCCGCCGTACCCGTTCGTGGGGCCGGGGCGATCGACGGGAACGATGGAACGCTCGGTGAATTTCCACGCGTCGGTTGCCAACCCGATCTGGCGCATCCGCGCGAAGCGCTCCGCACGGAGCACGTCCCATCCCCGCTCGTAGGTTTTGGCAAAGCGGTCGGCGCTGCCCGCGGGTGCTTGGACCGGGAAGTGCGGAGACGAGTGGGCCAGGTAGAGCAGCCACGGCCCGCTCTTGCTCCGGGCCTGGCGCAGAAACTCGAGTGCATAGTCCGTAAAGACGTCCGTCGCGTAGAACTCGCCATCCTCGTATTTCAATTCGGGCGAGCGGTCGGCGGGCAAACGCTGGTAACGTTCGGGCGTCCACTGGTCCTGGGCGTAGCCTTGTACAAAGCCGTAAAACTCGTCAAAACCGCGGGCGATCGGGCCGGGTTCGGACATGTGCCATTTGCCCACCATGTACGTGTGGTAGCCCGCCGCCTTCAGGACCTCTGCGACTGTAACGCAACGGTCGTTAAGATGGCCGAGGTATGCCGGCCCGCGGCGCGCATCTGGCGTGTTGGTAGCAAAGAACCCGACCCCCGTCTGGTGGGGGTGCAGGCCGGTCATCAGCGACGCCCGGGTGGGACAACATCGCGCCGAAGTGTAAGCCTGCGTGAATCGGGCACCGGCCGCGGCGAGCCGATCTATGTTGGGTGTCGGAATCTCTCCGCCGTAGCAGCTCAGATCGGAGAACCCCAAGTCGTCAACCAGCACGATCAAAACGTTGGGTCGCTCTACCTTCTCAGGCGACGCGGCAAGACTCGGAATGCAGATCGCGAGGCATACCCACAACGGACCGAGCACGGCGCGTACAAGCATGGGAGGATACACGGCAAGCCTCCGCTGATTCTCGCTGAACGCAGCCCCTGGCAGCATCTGTACAGATCAAGGCGCCCACGTCAAGGCGTTTCACGTGGTCTAGTTTATCCTGTACACCAGACGACCGGCCCAGGCGGCCGCCACGGTGTACGAGCGGCTTCCCGGCGCGCCGCTGCGCTGGATCCTGCAGCCCTTGGGATACGTCCACGTGTACGTGTCATACAACTCGTACGTGTCCGTCGCCGCCACGGCGTTGAGGAATGCCGTGTACTGCCCAGCCGTCAGCTCGTACTTGCCAATGTCATATGGGTAGTCCAAGGCACCGTAGCCGACCCCATGCGTGTCGTCTGGGTTACCCGGATTGCCCACGGGGACGGTCTCGATGGTTACTGCCGTGCTGACTCCGCACGCCAACACCAGCACAAGCATACCAACTGGCATGTGTACTCTGGATGTGTTCACGCTGTCCCTCCTGGCTGCTTCGTGTCCGGCGGGAGGCTTTCCCTGACTCCATCCGCTCGATGGAGGGCACGGCAGCCGTCGCCATGCCCTTGCTGCCCGCCCCTGTACGCCACTGGGCTGTGACCCGCCATCTTACCGTATCCCCACCCCCTCGCGTCTCCCCCCGACCGATCGCTTTTTGCCCGGAAGCTGGCAGCGCGGCCAGGAATACACACCCGGACCGGCGATTCGTGCGTCTGTGCCCAGGTTCCGTCGCGGACCGTGCTCGAACACTCTGCGCGGCTGTTCCCCCGAGGAGAACACAGGAGCCTTGTACGCCGCATCAAACGTTGCTACCATTGTGCCCACTTGGCGTCAGTGTGCTCCAGCTTGTCTGCGGTGTCTGATCCAGGCGGTGGAGTATGATTACGGGTGTCGGCCGTGTTCAACGGCCAGTCCGTCCTCGCCCTCGCGTCGCTTCGAACATGCTCGCGCGCCCCGGCCTTTCCGATTCGTTCGTTCTCGTCAGCCACGCTGTTGCCTGCGGTCCGGGATTCGAGCATGTCCGATCCGCCTCGCATGTTGTTCGCTCCGGGAGGCACGTGTTCTGCAGCGGCTGAAGCTGGACATGGAAGGGTCTCGTTGTCGTGTTCTGACTTTTGATTTCGAAGGGGAATGTCAATGTCGCACGAACCACGCAAGTTGTCGGCCCGCGCCGTTCAGGGCGCGGGGATCTGGGTTGCGCTGCTCGCCGGCGCCGCCCTGGCCCAAACCCAACTCTCGCTCCAGGAAACCGGCCTGAACGTGACGGCCGACCACTCGGGCAACCCGGTGGTGTACATCCATCTCGACTCACTGGGCCCCAACGCCGCGGTCTACGGAATCGTCGGCCGCCCGGACGGCCTGCCCGGTCCCGCCAAGGCCGCCGTGCCGGCCCCGCGGATGCGCCCCGCGCCCGCGGTTGTGCGGAGCACTCAGGCGGTGGACTGGAACGCGCCTCACGCGCCGGACGAACTGATCGTCTGCTACGATCCGCAGTGGGTCGGCGGCACGGCGAAGCTTCAGCCCGCTCCGGCCACTCGTCAGCAGATGAACGCCCTCCACTCCCGCATGGGCACGACCCTCCGCAAGGAGCTTCGGATCATTTGCGCGGACGTGGTCAAGCTGCCCAAGGGGGCCGACTTGCAGGCCGTGGCCGGCCGCTATGCCGCGCAGCCGGGCGTCACGCTCGTCCAGCCGAACTACCTGTACGAAGCAGACTCGCTTCCCGACGACCCGAACTTCCCGTTCGTGCCGAGTTCCCTGGGCCCGCCGGATGACCAGCTTCTGTGGGGCCTGCACACGACGGCCCTCAACGGCGGCCCCATCCCATCGGATGTCGTATTCGATTCGGACATCGACGCGGCCGAAGCGTGGGAGGTGACCACGGGCAGCCCTGACGTGATCGTGGCCGTGATCGACACCGGCGTCGATTACACGCACCCGGACCTCGTCGCCAACATGTGGGTCAATACGGGCGAGATCGCCGGCAACTCCACCGATGACGATGGAAACGGGTTTGTGGATGACGTCCACGGATACGACTTCAAGAACAACGACGGCGACCCAATGGACGATCACTATCACGGCACGCACGTGGCCGGCACGATCGGCGCGGTGGGCAACAACGCCGTGAACGTCGCGGGTGTGAACTGGAACGTCCGCGTCATGGCGCTGAAGTTCCTCGGGTCCGACGGGCGCGGCTGGTCGTCCGACGCCGTCGAGTGCGTGGACTACGCCGTGCTTATGGGCGCCATGATCTCCAACAATTCCTGGGGCGGCGGATCATTCGACGCGGCTCTGCTGGCCGCCATCAACAACGCCGGAGCCGCAGGCCACCTGTTCCTGGCCGCCGCCGGCAATGACACCGTGAATACGGACCTCTGGCCGCACTATCCCTCCACGTACGACCTGGACTACATCATCTCCGTCGCCGCATGGGGCAAGAACGCACAACTCGCGTATTTCTCCAACTACGGCGCGACCACGACGGACCTGGCCGCCCCCGGCCTGGGCATCTACTCGCTTCAACTCGGCGGCGGCATCCGCTCGCTGAACGGCACGTCCATGGCGACGCCCCACGTGGCGGGAGTGGCCGCACTGCTCAAGGCGGTCCGCCCGGACGCCGGGCCGCTGCAGATCAAGCAGTGGATTCTGGACGGCGTTACCCCCCACCCCAGCCTGGCCGGCAAGACGCTGACCGGCGGCCGGCTGAACGCCGTGGAGCCGCTGCGCCTGGCCACCATGCCATGGCTGCGCGTGGATGACCGCGAGGGCATTCTCGATTCCGGCGAATCGCTGACCATTCCCGTCACGTTCGTCACGGAAGGCATACCGGTGGGCTACTACAGCGGCTCGCTGATCGTGCTGGACCTGTCGTACGACAATGCGGTCACTCCGCGAATCGAAATCCCCGTGACCATGGACCTGCAGTTCGTGGAACTGGCTCCGATCGTCGAGAACGTTCATCAGTTCGTCGTGCAGAATTACAGCACGACCGTCACGCTGGTGGGGCATGATCCGAATATCGGCCAGACGGTGAACTTTACCATTGAAACGCTGCCCGCGCGGGGCACCCTCATCGACCCCGCCACCGGTCTGCCGATCGCGTCGGCCCCGTACGCACTGGCCGCCGGCGCCAACCAGATCACCTACTCGCCGGCGCCCGACCAGCTCTACACGGAGATGTTCCAATACACCGCGACCGACGGCACGCTGACGTCGAACGTGGGAACGGTCACCGCGGAGGTCGTCGGGCCGCCGCAGGGCCCGGGAGACGTGTCCGCCTATTCCGGCAACATCTTCGTCGAGCTGGACTGGCTGCCCAACATCGAACCGGA
>CAZBFW010000401.1:0-2105 GCA_964491135.1 uncultured Phycisphaeraceae bacterium
CATGATCGCATCGCTCGCCATTTTGCATGAAAGAAGGCGCATTCTCAGAGCAGCGGAGGCCCTGCTGGGCCGATCCCGGCGCGCCGGGATCGGTCAAGCAGGAATTTCAGAGCAGCGAGGTAATCTGCACGCTGATTTGGCGAGGATCGCGCGTCCGAGCAATTTTTACCCCTTACGCTTGTGACAGAGGCAAAGACCACTGCTCGAGGAGCAGTGGCACATCGGTGCTCTGACAAGAAGTCACGAAAGGCTACAGCATTTCCTCCGCAAACGTGGTACGCTTTCGCACGAATGGGCGCGCCGGGCGCCCGGTGCCGCGATACCCCGGGAGGAAACTCGCGCCGTGAATGCGGTTGAACTCACCGACATCACCAAGACCTTCGGCAGCCATACGGCCGTCGATGGCTTGTCGCTCCACGTACCGCAGGGGTCCATCTACGGGTTTATCGGGCCCAACGGGTCCGGCAAAACCACCACCCTGCGCATGATCATGAACATCCTGTACCCGGACCGGGGAGACATCCGCGTCTTCGGCCGGCCGCCCTGCACCGCGTCCGATCGGATCGGCTACCTGCCGGAGGAGCGCGGCCTCTACAAGCGGATGCGCGTGCTGGACCTGCTGCGCTTCTACGCCGAGCTCAAGGGATGCCGGGGCTTCAAGGCCGAGGCCCAGGCCTGGCTGGCCAAGCTGGGTCTGGCCGACTGGGGCAGCCGAAAGGTCGACGCCCTGTCCAAGGGCATGGCCCAGAAGGTGCAGTTCATCGCGGCCGTGATCGCCCGGCCGGAGCTGGTCATCCTGGACGAGCCGTTCTCCGGGCTGGACCCGGTGAACATGGAGGCCATCCGGGACGAGGTGCTCGAACTGAAGCGGAACGGCGCCACCATCATCTTCTCCACGCACGACATGGACGTAGCGGAGCAGATGTGTGACTTCATCTTCATGATTTTCCAGGGACAAAAGGTCCTGGACGGCACGCTGGACGACATTCAGCGGCAGTACGGCCACGATACACTGCGCGTCCAGGTGGAGGGCCTGTGTTTGACGGCGGAGGATCTGCCGGGCGTGACCAAGGTGACGGACTTCGGGCATCTGCAGGAGCTTCGGCTGAATGAAGACACCGATCCCCAGGGCGTTCTGGCCCGCCTGGTGCAGCGTGGGCGCGTCCGGCATTTCCAGGTGGCCAAGCCGTCGCTGCGGGACATTTTCGTTCGAATCGCCGGCCCGCAGGCCCAGGAGGTGACGCATGCGTAAGATCGTCGTCATCGCCGTGCGGGAGTACCAGGCGGCAGTCCGCACCAAGATGTTCATCATCACGCTGGTGCTGATGCCGATCCTGGCCTCGGGCGGGCTGATCACTCACTATTTGCTGGGCGGGCAGGTGGACACGACGGATCGCCGTGTGGCCGTGGTCGACCGGTCGGGTGTCCTGTTCGACGTGCTGGCCAAGGCCGCAGACGAGCGCAACGCGTCCCTGAAAGACCCGCAGACCGGCGAAAAGACCGGCCCCGCGTTCTTCTTCAATTCGGTTGCGCCCGACGACGCGGACCCGGAGGGCCAGCGCCTGGCCCTCTCGAACGAGATTCGTCAGGGCAAGCACTTCGCGTTTATCGAGATCGGCCCGGACGTACTGCTGCCGGACGCCGACCCCGCGCGTGCCCGCATCGAGTACTACACGGACACGCCGATGTATGACCGCATCGAGAAGTTCATCAGCGGACCGCTGAACAATGCGATCCAGTCGCGTCGCCTGGCCGAAGCGGGCATCGACAAAACGGTGGTGGACCGCGCGACCCGCTGGGTGCCGGTGGAAACGCTCGGTCTGGTCCAGGTGGACGAAAAGACGGGCGAGGTTCGCGGCGCGGACCGGACGGCCAAGGAGGCTCGCCTCGGCGTGGTCATATTCTGCCTTTTCACGATGTTCATGGTGATCACCGTGGGGGCCACGCCGCTCATGCAGGGCGTGCTGGAAGAGAAGATGCAGCGGATTGCCGAGGTCCTGCTTGGCTCGGTCACGCCGTTTCAGCTCATGGCGGGCAAGCTGCTGGGGGTGGTCGGGGTGTCTCTGACCGTGCTGACACTCTACGTGGTGGCCGGCGTCGGCGTG
>CAZBFW010000401.1:2115-4614 GCA_964491135.1 uncultured Phycisphaeraceae bacterium
CCCGGTCGCTGATCGCCTGGATCGTGGCCTATCAGATACTGGCGATCCTGATGTTCGGCTCATTCTTCAGCGCCATCGGTGCCGCGTGCTCGGACCTCAAAGAAGCGCAGAGCGCATTCCTGCCCGTCTGGCTCATCGTGTGCGTGCCGATGTTCATGCTCGGCCCGATCCTGGAAGAGCCGACCAGCACGTTTGCCACGGTTGTGTCGTTGATTCCCCTGTTCACGCCGATCGTCATGGTCATCCGGCTGGCGGCCGTGCCGGTCATTCCGATATGGCAGCCGATGCTGGGCGTGGTGCTCACGCTGGCGATGACGGCATTGGCGGTCTTCGCGTCGGGGCGTATTTTCCGAGTGGGCCTGCTGATGCAGGGCAAAGGCGCCAGCTTCCGTGACATGCTGCGCTGGGCCGTCCGGGGATGAGGGGTTCAGTGTCACTTGAATCGCGTCTGCAATGGGAATACCGGAGGCCCGCCGGCCTCCATTTCCAGGTCAAGCAGGCGACTGCCACGGGCGATACCGGTGTTGAGTATGTTTGTTTCCCGCGTGTCAGATCGACTCACGTTCGCGGTGTGGCTGGCCGTCGCCGGCCTGCTGGCGTGGGGATTGGGCGTTCCCTGGGGATGCTCTGCCGGAGCCGGAGCCGCTGGAGCGGCTGCGCATTCAGAATCACCGGACGAGCCCGTTCTACCGGATGCCAATGACAACGAATCGGACACGCCCGAATCCGGTCCGTTGCCGGCATTGCTGGGTGACGCGGAGGCCGGGCGTTTGCTGTATCACGCCGTGACGCGTGGGTGCTACGTGTGTCACGGCGACGCGGCCGAAGGCACGGCGCTGGCTCCGGGCATCGAAACAGCAACCGCGGCGGAGATCCAGGGTTCGCTGATGTCCGGCACTCGGCACGCCGGTGGTCCCCAGGTCGATCTGGCAGCCCAGGATTTCGCCGACCTCGCCGCCTTTCTCGAGCATCCCGATCCGGTCACCCCGGACATCAACACGAACGGGCCCGACGCCGACACCAACGGCGTGTCTTGAGGGCCCGACGCCGACGGCCGCCCCGTTCCGCCGCTTCGCCTTGTGAGCTGCGTCAAGATCCGATAGCATGCCGCCTGTCTGCGAGGCATTTGTCGGGAACGCCCGGTGCCCCGCTCATTCCTATTCCACGATAGAGGTGAGATCATGGCAACCATCCAGGACACGCTGGCGCAAAAGATTCCAGTGTGGCGTGAGGAGATCGCTTCCGTTCGGAAGGGGTTTGGGGAGAAAGTCATTTCCCAGGTGACCGTGGACCAGGCATACGGTGGTATGCGCGGGGTCAAGGGGCTGGTGTGCGATACATCGGTGGTCGAACCCGACAAGGGCCTGATCATTCGCGGCAATCCGCTGCTGGAAATCAAGGATTTATGGCCGGAGGATATCTTCTTCCTGCTTCTGACCGGTGAGCGTCCGGACACACAGTCGCGAGAGTCTGTCCAGCGCGAGTACGACAAGCGAGCGAACGTTCCCAACTACGTCTGGGATGTTCTGCGTGCCATGCCGTCAGACAGTCACCCGATGTGCATGCTGAGCACCGCGATTCTGTGCATGGAGCGAGAGAGTCGCTTCCGTGCGTCCTATGACGAAGGCATGCCGAAGGGAGACTACTGGATTCCGACGCAGGAGGACAGCCTGACCCTGCTTGCCCGGCTGCCCGGCATCGCGGCCGGCGTTTACCGCATGCGGTACAAGAAGGGCGATCGCATCGCGTGGACGAAGGGGTTGGACTGGGGCGCGAACTACGCGAAGATGCTGGGCATCCCCGACCCGCAAGGGAGCTTTGCGAAGCTCATGCGGTTGTACCTGAACTTCCATTCGGACCATGAAGGCGGCAACGTGTCTGCCTTCTCGTGCCATACGATCGGCTCGGCGCTGTCGGATGCGTACTACGCCGTTTCCGGGGGACTGAACGGCCTGGCGGGTCCGTTGCACGGGCTGGCCAACCAGGAGTGCCTGAACTGGATCCTGGAAGTCATGAAGAAGTTCAACGGCGTGCCTTCGGAGAAGGCGCTGCGCGACTTCGCCTTTGAGACGCTGCACCAGGGAAAGGTGGTCCCCGGCTACGGCCACGCCGTGCTGCGGGTGGTGGATCCGCGCTATGTGGGGTTCCTGGAGTTCGGGCAGCAGCACATGGCGGACGATCCGGTGTTCCAGACGGTAGAGCGCGTGTTCAACGTGATCCCCAAGGTACTGCAGGAGTACTCGGACGAGCGGGTCAAGGCGGGCAAGGCGCCGATCGCCAACTGCTGGCCGAACGTGGACGCGGGCTCCGGCGCCCTGCTGTACCATTACGGGCTGACGGAGTTCCCGTATTACACGGTGCTGTTCGCGGTCTCGCGGGCGATGGGCATGCTGGCCCAGCTCACGCTGAACCGGGCCATGGGCACGGCCATCACACGGCCGAAGTCCGTCTCAGATCGGAAGAGCACACGTCTGAACTCCAGTCACGAGATTCCATCGC